>LOER01000032.1 GCA_001515945.1 Desulfitibacter sp. BRH_c19 | reverse complement strand
AGCTAAGTTTGGCAGGGATAAGTGCTGAAAGCATCTAAGCACGAAGCCCCCCTCAAGATAAGATTTCCCACTGGGTAACCAGGTAAGACACCTGAGAGAACATCAGGTAGATAGGCCGGAGGTGTAAGGGCAGTAATGTCTGTAGCTGACCGGTACTAATAAGTCGAGGGCTTGATCTAAAAAACAGAAGTCGGAGGTCAGAAATCAGAGGTTAGATTTAGAAGCAATTGGTAAACCAATTGTAACAACAATCGGACTTCAGACATCTGACATCAGACATCTAGTATTGCAGGTAGAATACGCTGTGTAGTTTTCAGAGAATAACGCAAGTTTTAAAATTCTAAGGAATTTTTAAAACTGCTAAAAAACTCTATAGATTTTCGGTGGCGATGGCGGAGGGGTAACACCCGTTCCCATACCGAACACGGAAGTAAAGTCCTCCAGCGCCGATGGTACTAGGTTTTCCTGGGAGAGTAGGTCGTTGCCGAATTAATTTTTTAAACCCCTTAGGTTATTTAACTTAAGGAGTTTGTTTTTGCTTTAATATACTTAACATAAAGTCATATAATTTCTTTATTAAAGAAGGATTACAAAGAAAAATAGAGAAATATTATTTAACCAAGGTCATGAAGGCCTATTAAGAATACTAAAAATATGTTTTTACACTAGTATTTATATAATTTTTCCAATCAATTATGTAATACAAAGGGTATAATAAGGCTATGGAAGTCTTGCGCCTGAAACTGGGTCTTGATTTTTCATGGCTTTTTTAGTTTAAAAGCCACGAAGATGAAACAGTTTACTGAAAAATTAAATCATATGGGAAGGTATGTTATAAATGAAAATCGCTATAATTGATGGTCAAGGTGGTGGAATTGGAAAGCATTTAACGGATAAAATACGCCATGAATTACCTAAGAGTGTTGAAATAATTGGATTAGGAACAAACTGTATTGCTACTAGTGCAATGATTAAGGCAGGAGCAAATGAAGGGGCAACCGGGGAGAATGCTATCATACAAACTGTTAAAGATGTAGATATTATTTTAGGTACTATTGCCATATTGGTTGCCAATTCCATGCTTGGAGAACTAACACCAAAAATGGCGAAAGCTATAGGTGAGGCAAAAGCAAAAAAAATACTACTCCCCATGAATAAATCTAATATTGATATTATAGGGGTAATTAATGAACCTTTGCCACACCTTATAGAATATGTAGTACTAAAATTAAAAAACTTATTGGAGGCTGATAAAAATGTGTGAAGCAAATGCTTTTGTATTGAAAGGTGATAAAGAAGAATTGTTTTTTGAAAATGTCGATAAGATAATACCCCAAGGTAATGAATTAATATTAGAAGATATCTTTGGGAAACGTCGAATAATAAAAGCCACCATAAAAGAAATGGCTTTAGTAGACCACAAAATACTTCTTAAAGAGATCTAATTTTAGCATGAAAGGGAGTTAAGAATGGAAGATCTTACCTTGTATTTGGTTAACTGGCTAAAAGATAAAATATCTAATGCAGGAGCAAAAGGAGGCGTTCTTGGTATTAGTGGAGGAATTGATTCTGCAGTAGTTGCAGCCCTAATGAAAAGAGCATATCCTGATGGCACCCTTGGCGTTATAATGCCATGCCACAGTAATCCCAAGGATATTGAGTATGGGCATCTTCTTACAAATGCATTAGATCTGGAATTTGTGGAAACAGATTTGTCTCCAGTCTTTGACACCATGCTGGTTAGCCTTATGACAAAGAACGAAAATAATATTGCTATAGCCAATATTAAACCTCGCTTACGTATGACTACTCTCTATTATTATGCTTCACTTAAGAACTATCTAGTAATTGGAACAGGTAATAGAAGTGAAATTCTAACAGGATACTACACTAAATATGGGGATGGCGGGGTAGATATGGAACCCATTGGAGGTTTGTACAAGTGTCAAGTATATCAACTGGCTAAACATCTTAATATTCCCGAAGCTATTATTCAGAGAGCTCCTTCAGCAGGGTTATGGGAACACCAAACTGATGAAGAGGAAATGGGTATATCTTATCGGGAACTTGATAAATATCTGTGTAAACAGGATACTTCAGAAAGAGTAGTAGATATAGCAGATAAATTAATTGCAAAAAGTAAACACAAAAGAGAAATGCCGCCAATACCTGAAAAAGAATTTCCCGTTACCTTTTAGTGTCCATTTACTTAGTGTAATTAACTGGAGAAACTAAGGGTTCCAAGAACACAATTTATGTGTTAAAATTACCTAGTTAACTTATTCTATAAATAAAATTCTTGACTTCAAGTGGAGCTAACTTAATGATCATCTGCTTTTGCAGATGTACAGTTACTTGCTAAATTCGCTTTTCTCATTAAGCAGAACTTGCATGAAGGTTAGAAACTGTCGGTGATAGTCATCGGATAAATGTAATTAGGTATTGGATAGGGGGTAAAAATTCTATGTCAGGACACTCTAAATGGGCAAACATCAAACACCGTAAAGGAAAGTTAGATGCTCAAAAAGGAAAGATATTTACAAAAATAGGCCGTGAATTAATGGTTGCTGCTAAACACGGTGGCCCTGATCCGGAGGGTAACTCAACCTTAAAGGTTGTAATTCAAAAAGCGAAAGAGGCTAATATGCCTAATGATAATATTCAAAGGGCAATACAAAAGGGATCAGGTAATGCCGAAGGAGTTAACTACGAAGAAACACGTTATGAAGGATATGGACCAGAAGGAATAGCTATATTAATGAAAATCCTAACAGATAACAGGAACCGTACTGCTAGCGAGATTAGATATATCTTGTCAAAAAATGGTGGTAATTTAGGTGAGACAGGATGTGTAGGTTGGATTTTTGAGAATAAAGGTTTAATAACCTTTGATATGGATTCAATGGATGAAGAAGAGTTAATGCTACAACTAATTGAGGCTGGAGCAGAAGATTTTACAATTGAAGATAAAGTTGTGGAAGTCGTTACAGAACCAGAAAACTATGTATCTGTTAAGGAAAAGTTAGAGGAAGAAGGCATTAAATTTAACGTAGCTGAAGTAACAATGTTACCGCAAAACAGGATTACCATAAATGATCTGAAAACTGCCGCACAGGTCATGAAAATTATTGATTTATTAGAAGATCATGATGATGTACAAGAAGTATATGCAAACTATGATATACCTGATGAGATTATGGAACAACTTTAAGTGAATAATCAGCCCTCTTTTTGGAAATAATATACAATTAATTGATGTTATACCAAACAGGAGGGCTATTTATGTTATGGAACAAATTTAAATACGTTTTATTGTTTTTTATTTTTGTTTCCTTGCTAAGCTTTGTGACTGCTTTTCTAATAACAACAAATGTATTAAATCTACCCCAAGCACTAAAACCCTTGGAAGCGCAATCTGTAGAGGTTAGTGCAGAAGAAAAAATAGGTGATATGATAACTATCAAAAAGTTCCATACCATCTGTGGCCACTTTGAGGAGCTGGATTCTAGTAATCTAGAATTAAACGTAGATAATATGGATGATTTAGATATAGAAGAGCTATTAATACATTTTCCGCCAGAGGACGGATGGATATTAGATTTTGTAGAAGGAAAATGGATAGCAACCCAGGTAGTAGATATGTTATGTTCTATTGATAGGGATAAGCGTCATCTAAGGGTTGTGGATGACTTTATTGCAGTTTACCAAGGGCCACCCAGCTATAAAGAAAACTTGCTATTCATTACAGAGATTCCAATTTGGGCCTTACCTGATAAATGGAGAGAGAATATTTTATCTGGCGCAACTTACTTCAAGGATGAGAGGGAATTATTACAAGCACTAGATTCCTTAGACGAATTTCGAATGGCTTTTTAACCAAAAAATTCATATAATACCAGCCCAAAAAAGGAAAACCTCAGGTGAATGTCGAAAGTATGTTCTAGGAGGTTACAGCCATGCTAATATTAGGTGTTGATCCTGGAACAGCCACAACAGGCTTTGGGGTTATAGAAGTAAATGCAAATAGGTATCGCAGTATAATATACGGTACAATTTTAACAGAAGCATCTATGGCGATGCCATTTAGGTTAGGTATTATTAATAACAGGCTTAACGAAATCATTAGTGAATATAAACCAGAGCATATGGCAGTTGAACAACTGTATTTTAGTAAGAACACTAGAACAGCCCTAACAGTAGGACAGGCAAGGGGGGTAATTCTTTTAACAGGCATACAGAAGAATCTTCCTATAGGAGAGTATACTCCTTTACAAGTCAAACAAGCAGTAGCTGGTTATGGTAGGGCTGACAAACAACAGGTTCAAAAAATGGTTGCAGCAGTATTGGGCTTAAATGTTATTCCTAAACCAGATGATGCAGCAGATGCCCTAGCGGTTGCTATTTGTCATGCCCACTCTTATAAACTTAACTCAGTATTGACAGGGGAAAAATTATGATAGGACACTTAAAAGGGACAATAGAAACTATTAGTACAGATCACGTTATTATTGATGTTCAAGGTGTAGGCTATATGCTATTTATGCCTTCATCCGCTATCTATAAGCTTGAAATAGGCAGTAGTATCAAAGTATTTACTCACTTGCATGTTAGAGAAGACATCATGCAATTGTACGGTTTTTTAGAAAAAGCTGAGCTGGATTTATTTAAATTATTACTGGTAGTTAACGGGGTTGGTCCTAAGGCGGCACTTGCTATTTTATCTCAATGTACATGTGATGAGATTGTTTCAGGTATTAATACAGAAAGATTAGATGTATTTATAAGAGTGTCAGGTATAGGTAAAAAGACAGCTCAAAGAATAGTCTTAGATTTAAAAGATAAGACAAAAAACCTAACTATTGTTGCACGCAAAGTATCTGCTTTGGAATCGACACCAATTTTACAGGAAAGCACAGCTATTGAAGAGACAATAGATGCTTTGATATCCTTAGGTTATAATCCTAGAGAAATAAAGGATATAGTTTACAGAACAGCACAAGAAAATAAAAGCATATTTACAGTAGAGGAATTATTAAATAAAGTTCTTAAAAAAATGGCACCAGTTGGCAGGTGATATTGACTTTGGAAATGGAAGATAGATTAGTTACTGGCATAAAAATGACTGAAGATGGCGAAATGGAAAGTCTTAGACCTCTTAGTTTAAAAGAATACATAGGACAAGAAAAAATCAAATCTAATTTACAGGTTTTCATTAAAGCTGCCCAGAATAGGCAGGAATCATTAGATCATGTCTTGTTATATGGGCCTCCAGGATTGGGAAAAACAACCCTAGCAAATATTATTGCAGCAGAAATGGGAGTTCAAATTAGAGTAACCTCTGGTCCTGCCATTGAAAGACCAGGTGATCTAGCTGCCATCCTTACAAATTTAGAGCCTAGGGATGTTTTATTTATTGATGAAATACATCGACTAAATAGGACAGTAGAGGAAGTACTATACCCTGCAATGGAGGATTTTTGTCTAGATATAGTTATTGGTAAAGGCCCTAGTGCACGTTCTATAAGAATAGATCTTCCAAGATTTACGCTTATAGGAGCTACAACGAGGGCAGGTTTGCTCACTTCACCTTTAAGAGACAGATTTGGGGTAATAAATAGACTTGAGTTTTATAATACCAAAGAATTATGTATTATTATTACTCGTGCGGCAAGAATCCTTGGAATAGAAATAACTGATGAGGGTGCAGAAGAAATTGCAAGAAGATCCAGAGGAACTCCAAGGGTAGCCAATAGAATATTAAAAAGAGTAAGGGATTTCGCTCAGGTGGAAGCACAGGGAGTAATCACCAAAGAAGTTGCTGTCTGGTCCACAGATAAATTAGAGGTAGATAAACTAGGTCTTGATCATACAGATAGGAAGCTTATGTTGACTATAATTAAAAAATTTTCAGGCGGTCCTGTGGGTTTAGATACACTTGCTGCAGCGACTAGTGAAGAATCAGAAACAGTAGAGGATGTATATGAACCTTATTTACTTCAATTGGGCTTTTTACATAGAACCCCTAGGGGAAGAATTGCTACTGAGTTTGCCTATAAATACTTTGGTATAGATTTTCAAGAAAGACAGGAAGGCCAACTAAGTATAGACAATATTATTGAAGGGAGGTGATCTTCATGGAAGAATTCAATTCCTTTGGTAGAATACTACTGATTCTAGGAGTAGTTATTTTTTTGCTTGGTGGATTAATAATGATCGCTGGAAAAGTTCCATATATAGGTCGCCTACCTGGAGATATATTTATTAAACGGGAGAACTTCACATTTTATTTTCCATTGGCAACAGGAATTCTATTAAGTATCATTCTAACAATAGTGATAAATCTATTCTTCAGACGATAAGTGGGTGGAAAAATTATGAAAGAGAAAACCATTAAAATAACAATAGCTTTTGTTTTAATAATAAGTCTTTTTTTCAATTATCAAATCACTCCAGTTAAAGGGTATAACTCACTAGCTAATGGCAATGTCAGTATCAGGGTAGGTTTAACATCTGGGATAACCATGGCCAAGATAAGGGTAGAAAAAGGTTCTTATAACCTAGTTGATGAGTCTACCGGTTTTATAATTTTCCAAGCTAGACCAGGTTCCTTATTAACAATAGTAAAAAAGGGCCCGGTTCTCGACGTGGAAGTTGAAAATAATCCTTTAAGTATTACTTATAAGGGTCCATTAGTCTTAATCCCCGAGGATGAAAACTCATTAAATGTTGTAAGCTTTTCTAATACCTTGTATCGTGATGCTTTTCAATTTCACAATGAAAATGAAGGTATTAGCGTTATTAACAAATTAGCACTAGAAAGATATTTATATGGTATTGTTGGTCCTGAAATGGGCGCTAGTGCAGAAATAGAAGCATTGAAAGCACAGGCTGTTGTATCAAGGTCTTATGCTTTATCGTGTTTAAACTCAGGAAAAAAGTTTGATGTTACAAATAATACTTCTTCTCAGGTTTATAAAGGGTATAGTGCTGAGATAGGAGGAGGAAGTAATGCAGTTCAAGCAGTAGATGGCACAGTTGGAGAAGTAATCTATTACGAGAATACTTTAGTACAAGCATTTTATCATGCAAATGCAGGTGGCTATACAGCTAGTTCAGAAAATGTATGGCATAATTCTCTTCCATATTTAAAGGCTACTCCATCTCCTTATGATTCATACGCTTTTGACTATCCACATCAATCTGGAGGGTGGCCTGCTAATACATATAAATGGGAAAAAACAGTATCTGTGCCAGAGGCTCAGCAAATGATTGATAGGTTTAACCAGAATTCAGGTAGTATGAGCATAGGGAATTTAGTGAATTTATCTACGATTAAACTAGACTATACAACCCAGGGAACCCCATTATGTGACAGAGTAACAGAACTAGAAGTATATGGAAGTAATGGCGTAGGAAAAGTTATCAAGGATCAGATAAGAAATATATTTGAATTAAAAAGCACTAAATTTGATATTAAGATAGATTCAGCTGTTTACATAAAAAATGGTAGCAACGCTACTGTACAAATGAATTCTGCGCATGGTTTAAAGGTAATCGGTAGAGATGGATTAATCACCGAAGTAAATGGCAACAGCAATCAGTTTACTGTTAAGAACAATATAGCTACTAAGCAAATTCCAAAAACATTTTCAGAAATTACATTTGATGGCTATGGAAATGGTCACGGTGTAGGAATGAGTCAATGGGGAGCTAGAGGTATGGCTGCAAATGGGTATAATTACAAAGATATTATTGAACACTATTATAATCAAGGAAACTATGATGGTAAGCTTAAAATATTAAACTACTATACAAGGGGCAACTAACATGAAGGTCTCAGAATTTGATTTTCATCTTCCCACCCACCTAATAGCCCAGGAACCTATTAACCAAAGAGATATGTCAAGATTAATAGTCCTTCACCGAGCAGGACAAAGCATAGAACACAAAAGCTTTCACCAGTTACCAGAGTATATTGAGGAAGGCGACCTTCTAGTTTTGAATCAAACAAAGGTATTACCAGCTAGATTACTGGGCACTAAAGATACAGGAGCAAATGTTGAATTATTGCTATTAAAAAGACTCGAAGGAGATAATTGGGATTGTCTAGTAAGACCAGGAAAAAAGCTTAAACCAGGCATTAAAATCTATTTTGGAAATGGCGATCTTGAAGGGGAGATAATTGACTATACGGATAGTGGTGGAAGAATTGTACGCTTTTATTATCAGGGAATATTTGAAGAGGTATTAGATAGACTTGGTGAAATGCCTTTACCTCCATACATACAAAAAGAGCTAAAAGATAAAAATCGTTATCAAACTGTATATGCTAAGGAACAGGGCTCAGCAGCAGCACCTACTGCAGGGCTTCATTTTACAGAGGACCTCTTTAAACGTATAGAAGATAAGGGTATTCAGACTGCATTTTTAACTCTCCATGTAGGCTTGGGGACATTTAGACCTCTTAAAACTGAAAATGTAGAAGAGCATACTATGCATTCAGAGTACTTTTCTATCAGTCAGGAAACGGCAGATTTGATTAACGTAACAAAAAATAGCGGTAAGAAAGTTTTTGCAGTTGGGACAACTAGTATACGAACCTTAGAAACAGTTGCAGATTCTAAAGGACAAGTTCATGGAACATCTGGTTGGACTGATATTTTTATTTATCCTGGATATAGATTTAAAGTAGTTGATGGTATAATTACCAACTTTCATCTACCAAAAAGCTCCTTGATAATGTTAATTTCTGCATTTGCAGGTACAGATTTTATTAAAGAAGCATATCAAAAAGCAATAGAAGAACAATATAGGTTTTATAGTTTTGGAGATGCAATGCTGATTATTTAATTTTGAGGTGGAAAATATGACTGTTTCTTTCGAATTACTATATGATTCACAAAAAACAAAGGCGAGGTTAGGGAGGGTTACAACGGCCCATGGAGTTGTAGAAACTCCTGTTTTTATGCCTGTGGGTACTCAGGCTACTGTAAAAACGCTAACCCCCCATGAATTAAATGAATTAGATGCAGAAATAATATTAAGTAATACATATCATCTATATTTACGACCTGGACACAAACTCATTGAAGAAGCAGGTGGGCTTCATTCATTCATGTCCTGGGATAAACCTATTCTCACAGATAGTGGAGGGTTTCAGGTTTTTAGTCTAGCTGACTTAAAAGATATTAAAGAGGAAGGGGTCACCTTTCGCTCCCATATCGATGGTTCCAAACACTTTTTTACACCAGAAAAGGCTATGGAGGTACAGATGAGCTTAGGTTCAGATATAGCTATGGCTTTTGACATTTGTGCTCCATATCCATGCAGTTATGAACATGCTTTAGAGGCTTCTGATAGGACAACTCGCTGGGCTCAAAGATGTATAGACTATCATAATCACCCCTATCAATCAATTTTTGGGATAGTACAGGGATCAATGTTTCCTGATTTACGAAAGAAAAGTGTTAGTGAGATCACATCCTTTGACTTCCCAGGTTTTGGAATTGGAGGATTAAGTGTTGGTGAACCAAAGGAAATAATGTATGATATGCTTGATCATACTATTGATGAAATGCCAAAAGATAAACCTAGATATCTAATGGGTGTTGGCTCACCAGATTGTCTATTAGAGGGTGTTAAACGTGGTGTGGACATGTTTGATTGTGTGCTACCTACTAGAATAGCCAGAAATGGTACAGTAATGACTAGTGTAGGCAAGGTTGTTGTACGAAATGCATTATATGCTAAGGATTGGGAAAAACTAGATCCTAATTGTAATTGTTATACATGTTCAAATTATAGCAGGGCATATATAAGGCATCTACTCAAGGCAAATGAAACTCTAGGAATTAGATTAACTTCAATCCATAACCTACATTTTTTAATTAATCTTATGAAAGATATCCGTAAAGCCATTAAGGAAGAAAGGCTTGAGAATATGATCAAAAATTTTTATGAATCCTATGAAAATGGAAATAAAACAGGAATATAAGAATATTGGTTTATTATCACAAAATTTTGAGAAAAATAATAAGGAATAATTACCATCTATAAAAGGTAAATTGGCATTTATGTCGAAGTTAAGATAAGACTTTTTTAGAAGCTTTGAAAGGCAGGTGAAACAGGATGGAAGGTGCAGGTGCTTTTATTTACATTGCAATATTTTTTGCAATTCTTTATTTTCTTATGATTCGTCCTCAACAAAAGCAGCAGAAGAAGAGAAAATTAATGTTAGAGGAACTCAAGGTTGATGACGCAATTGTAACCATCGGTGGAATGCACGGGAGGATCACCAAAATGCGTGATGATCAGTTTACTTTAAGAATAGCTGATAAACTTGAAGTGGATTTCGACAAGTCAGCAGTTGGATATGTTAAAGGAAAAGAATAGTTCAAAACAAAAACAGTGGAATTATCCACTGTTTTTACATTCTTATAGGTAAACCGACATTAAATTATGGAGGAAATAATCACTTTATGGATAATTTACTAATTAAAACATCTGTCCAAGAAGGGGTTGCCATGTTGAGATTACTAAATCTTTTCTCAAATCCTGACATTTCCAAAAAACTAAAATGTGATTATATTTCTTTAAAAAAAATGCACCTAATCACATACGATGGTCTTTGGTGTTTAAAAGAAAATGATGCCCTTCTTCTTCTTGAAGAACAAGGAACAGGGGGATAATCATATGAAACCAGATTCAACAAAAGTTTCTATTAGAAGAGGAGATATATACATAATAAACCTTGGGTGTGATTCAAGGGGTGGAACAATTACCAGGCCAGTACTGGTTATCCAAAATGATATTGGAAACAGATTTTGTTCAACAGCAATAGTAGTACCCTTAATACCAGAAAACCTAACAAAAAAGTTACTTTTTTCTATTACAATTAAAGCTAATTATGTCACTGGACTTATGAAAGACCATATAGCAGTATTTTCGCAAATTAGAACAGTCGATAAAAGTTGGTTTACAAATGATAGCTATCTAGGTAGATTAAATGAAGAGGATAGAGAGCAAATGGACAAGGCAATTGAATTAAGTCTAGGATTAAGTACATTACAAAAACTACATAATCGAAAAGAAGAATTTGTGCATCAAAAGAAGTTAGTTTAATATAATATCAGAACAAATAAAAAGCGATTTTTGATATCGCTTTTTAACTTTAAAATGGTACAAAATATTCATTAAATTACTAATTTAGTATATACTACTATGTTAGAAGGCAGGGATAATATGTGATAACATTAAATCAGTTAAAAGAAAATAAAGAAATACGTACTTACATAGCACAAGCCAATGAACACCTTAAAGCTATGGGCTATACAGAACATGGTTTTAGGCATGTTGACTTAGTGGCTACAACAGCTGGTAAAATACTTGAGGAATTAAACTATCCAAAACGTGATAAGGAGCTTGCATTAATGGCTGGTTATCTACATGATATAGGTAACGTAATCAGCCGACATGACCATGGTCAATCCGGTGCACTTTTGTCGTACTCTATTTTAGATAAATTAGGCATGGAACCCCAGGAAATTGCCCTAATAATATCTGCAATCGGCAATCATGAGGAACAATATGGTCATGCTGTAAACCATGTAGCGGCGAGTCTAATTCTTGCAGATAAATCTGATGTTCATAGATCTAGGGTTAGAAATAAAGATATATCGACCTTTGATATTCATGATAGGGTAAACTATGGAGCGGAGCATTCTTCTTTAGTAATAAATAGTGAGAAAAAGACTATCACAATGGTAGTTAATATTGATCTTACAATTACTACTGTTATGGAGTACTTTGAAATATTTCTTACTAGAATGGTTATGTGTAGGAGAGCTGCTAACTTCTTAAAATGCGATTTTGGTCTAATAATAAATGAATCAAGACTTTTGTAAACCAAACATATATATCCAAATTGACAAAGTCTTTAGGTGGGGTTTATAATATAACAGTTGAAAACTTGATAAAAATATTAACAACTTTTATTTTACTTAATGTTACAGTAATTTTTATTTAGTGGGGAGGAAAATATCGTGAATCGCGCTAATACCTTTAAGTTGCTGTTGGTTTTGGTTTTCGTGGCTGCCATCAGTTTTTTTTC
Source organism: Desulfitibacter sp. BRH_c19 (assembly GCA_001515945.1). Taxonomy (NCBI): domain Bacteria; kingdom Bacillati; phylum Bacillota; class Clostridia; order Neomoorellales; family Desulfitibacteraceae; genus Desulfitibacter; species Desulfitibacter sp. BRH_c19. The sequence goes on along the minus strand of LOER01000032.1, from coordinate 234,555 downwards.
TTATCCGCCTCTTATTAATTCCTTAAATCTTGGGTTGGACTTGCGTGGAGGAGTCCATATTGTTCTTGGTGCCATTGAGACAGATGAAGTTACAGTTACAAATGAGGATATGGACCAACTAATGATGGTAATGAGACAAAGGGTTGATGAGTTAGGAGTAAGTGAGCCACATATTCAAAGAGAAGGGGATAAAAGACTTATTGTTGAGTTAGCAGGCATTGAGGACCCCGAAGAAGCTGTAAGAATTATAGGTAAAACTGCTTCTTTGGAATTTCAGCTTTCTGATGGTACTGTAATCTTACATGGTGGAGATCTGGAGACTGCTCAAGCAAGGATGGATTCAATGTCTGGACAGCCACAGATAAATTTGAAATTTAAACCTGAGGGAGCAAAAACTTTTGCCCAAATAACTGGAGAATTAGCAAGTAGTTACCCAGAACGTGATCCTAGAAGGCATATTGCCATCTTGTTAGATGGTGAAGTTCTCACCAATCCTCACGTTGAAACGGCTATTCCTGATGGACAAGCAGTTATTAGTGGTGGCTATACTGAATTTGTTGAAGCCGCTAATTTAGCAGCCCTTCTAAGAGGTGGCGCTCTACCTGTAGACGTTGAAATTCTTGAAAGAAGAACAGTAGGTCCACAGCTTGGACTAGATTCCATTGAAAAAAGTAAAACAGCCATAATTATTGGACTTAGCTTTATTCTTCTATTTATGCTAATAGTTTATAGATTAAATGGACTTGCAGCAAATATTTCCTTAGCTTTATATGGTGTTATTCTACTGGCTTTAATAACAGGCATAAATGCTACACTAACCCTACCCGGAATAGCAGGTCTACTGTTATCTGTAGGTATGGCAGTTGATGCAAATATAATTATTTATGAAAGAATTAAAGAAGAACTACGAAACAAGAAGAGTATTAGGGCAGCAGTTGATTCTGGCTTTAGAAGAGCAACCCTTACAATCCTTGATGCAAATATTACTACTTTAATTGGTGCCGCTGTATTGTACTATTTTGGTGCAGGATTAATTAGAGGTTTTGCTATAACCCTGACCTTGGGAATCATAGCAAGTATGTTTACATCTTTAATTTTCACCAGAATATTATTACGTACTGTTGTAAAAATTAAATTCTTTCAAAATACAAGGTTTTATGGTGTATAGGGGGGGAAACTAGATGGTTTTTGATTTTGTAGGAAAAAGAAAAATGTGGTTTTTAATTTCGCTTATAATTATAATACCAGGGGTGTTTTCACTATTGTTCCAGGGGCTCAACCTTGGTATCGACTTCGCAGGTGGCACAAAAGTTATGGTGCAGTTTTCCCAGGATGTTTCCTCCGAAGATATAAGAGAAGTACTAAGTGAATATAACCTTGAAGGGAGCACTATCCAGGCGAGTGACAACAATCAGTTTATAATACGAACAACCGTATTAACTGAAGAAGAAAGCTCCCAGGTTCTGGATAGTTTTCAAGAGAACTTTGGGGCTATGGAGGTCTTAAGTAATGAAGGAGTAGGTACAGTAGTAAGTAATGAGCTAAGAGACAAGGCAATAATTGCTTTGATTGTAGCAACAATCTTAATGGCTATTTATATAACTATAAGATTCGAATTAAGTTTTGCATTATCGGCCATCATCGCATTAATCCATGATGTCTTAGTTACACTAAGTATATTTTCCATATTGCAAATTGAAATTAATATTTCCTTTGTTGCAGCTATACTTACGATTATAGGTTATTCAATTAACGATACTATTGTTATCTTTGATAGAATTCGAGAAAACCTAGACTTTAGACAAAAGGAAACCTTATTAGAGCTTGTAAACAGGAGTATTCATCAAAGCTTGAGAAGGTCAATTTATACTTCAGCTACTTCAATTGGTGTTTTGCTTGCTTTATTGATATTTGGTGGAGATACCACAAGGGTGTTTGCTCTTGCAATGGTCATAGGTTTTACTAGTGGAACCTATTCCTCTCTCTGTATAGCTAGTCCGGTATGGTTAGAGCTAAAAACACGCTGGTTTGTAAATGATAAAAGAAAAAAGAAGAAAGCAAATACATCACCTTCTAGATAAACATTTAAGATATAAAGAAAAAAGTAGTTGTCTACTAAAAAAAGACAGCTGCTTTTTTAGCTTCCACCTGCGTCTAAGGACTTGGCGCACTATAGTACTGGTATTTCTACGCATTGCAAAAGACACAATGCTAGAACTACTGGCGTAAGTCAAGTTTTGTTTTATACTTTCTAAAATAAAAGGAAAAGCTATTAATAGAGCAACAAATAATGAGGTGTGAAAAATGATGTACTTGATGATAGCATGGTTGGTTATAGGGCAACTAGTAAATACAATTTTGGGAATCAAAGGTATTGTTTTTTATCTTCTCGGGTTGTTATTTCTTGTTGGCTTAGATGGTTATCAGGTAATTTCATACATGCAGTTTGCAAATGTTACAATAGCAGCTACTATTTTAATACTAATATTGCTTATAGCATTAATTATTAGAAAAAAAATATGGGGTGATTATAACCTGCCTATACATAATCTGTTCCTAATGGGATTAACTACCATATTTATTATAGGTTCATTAAGCAAACCTTCCATAGGTCTAATGAGTGGTGGAACAATTGTGGCCCTTCCAATAGGTAGAATTATATTACAAAAAGGTCTCATAGGAATTATCCAGCTATATGCTGTAACATTTCTACAATGGTCTGGACTTTTTTTGATAAATTTATATATTTTATTGAATATAATTAAAAGTTCTTTATAGAAACTTCTACAATTCTAGAAGGATTTACCATGCTCTTAGGAGAATTAGTTTTTAAGTTTTATAAATATGGGGGAGTGAAGTATGATGCAGGCATATCTGGTGGTAGCCTTGATCTTTTCGGTATTAGTTGCAGTTTTTGCAATACAAAATGTAGGACCAGTTGAGATACAATTTCTTACCTGGAAGGTTCAGGAGATTTCGCTTGTTTTAGTAATCCTAGGTTCGGCTTTGATTGGTGCTGCTGTAATTTTTCTCCTTGGAATAGTGAAACAAATATCTAATCATCGTCAGATAAAGGACCTAAGGAGAAAAAATGATGAATTGGAAAAGGTAGTAGAAACATTAGAAGATACCTTGTCTTCACTAGAAAATAAGAACATAGATGAATCAAAAGAAAACAAAGAAGAGTTAGAATTTGAGCATATACCTCAGGACGAAAGTGATTATAAAGATGAACTACTTAATAAAGAAGTAGAAAAAGAATAGAGGTATAAAAGCTAATTAAGCACTTAAAAGGTGCTTTTTTTGCATTATCATGAAGTATTCTTTTGTAAGTAGATAGGCGTCATCTAAAACGCAGCGTCCTGCTGCATAGCCAGTATTACGCACCACAGGGACTGGTATTTCTAATGCATTGCAAATGCTAGAACTACTTGCGTAAGGCAAGTTTTGTTCTATTCTTCAGTTGCCATATATAATCCTTTTGTTTATAATAATTTAGATAGGATGGTGGGAGAAGTGGAGAAGGCAAAAAAAATATGGTACATAAAACCTTCCCACCCTAAACTACAATGTGAATTAAGTAAGGGGTTGGGAGTTTCACCTTTAGTTTCCCAATTATTAATAAACAGGGGAATAAAAAATTTGGAAGAAGCGAAAAGCTTTCTTTATTCTTCCATAAATGATTTAAGTGATCCATGGGAAATACATGGAGTAAAAGAAGCTTGTGCAAGATTTTTATTAGCCAAGGAAAAAGGAGAAAGAGTTTTAATTTTTGGTGATTATGATGTTGACGGTCTAACTGCTACGGCTGTAATGGTGGAGTTTATCCAAAAAACAGGACTGCAAGTAGAATCTCTTACTCCTAATCGCTTACAGAATGGTTATGGTTTAAGTTTGGAAATGCTTCCAGCAATAGAAGAAAAGAATTGCTCTCTAGTTATTACCGTTGATTGTGGAATTAATTCTCTTGAGGAAGTAAAGCTTCTAAAAGATAAAGGCATAGATGTAATCATAACAGATCATCATCTTCCAGGGCCCATTCTTCCTGAAGCATCTGCAGTTATTAATCCAAAATTAAAAGCACCAAAAGAAGCCTATGATCTAGCAGGTGTAGGAGTAGCGTTTAAACTTGTTCAAGCCTTATCTGAAAAATTACAATTAGAAGATCAGACCCATGAAATGCTAGATTTGGTGGCATTAGGAACAGTAGCTGATATTGTTCCGCTATTTGGTGATAACAGAATCCTAGCAAAAGAGGGTTTGGATGCACTTTCTACAACAAAAAGAAAAGGCCTAAAAGCATTGATAGATGTTTGTGGCATTAAGACAGATACCATCACTACCCAGGAGCTATCCTTTGGACTAGCACCAAGGATAAATGCGGCTGGAAGAGTAGGAGATAGTGGGCTAGCCCTTGAACTATTGTTGACAAAGTCAATTCAAAGGTCTGATGAATTAGCTAAAATATTAGACAGAACAAATAAGGAAAGACAGGTTATTGAGGGTGCTATTTTGAACCAGGCTGATGAAATGCTTAATCAACTTGACTTATCAGCACAGAGAGTTGTAGTTTTGGCCTCAGAACTTTGGCATCCAGGTATAGTTGGAATTGTAGCATCACGCCTTGTCAGTAGGATTTATAAGCCTGTAATTCTTATTGCTCTTGAAGGAGACAAAGGGAGGGGCTCTGTAAGAAGTATTTATGATTGCAATATTCATGAAGGTTTAAAATATTGTTCAGGGGTTCTAGAAGAATTTGGTGGTCATGAACAGGCCGCAGGTCTTACAATTTCACATGACAAAATTGATGAATTTAGAAAAAAGATTAACAGTTGGGCTTGGGATAACCTTAATGAAAATATATTTATTCAAAAAGTATTTGGAGATGTAGAAGTGGTTCTTCCAGAGCTTCATAAGGAGCTAGTAAAAGAGCTTGAAAACCTGGCACCCTTTGGAGAAGGTAATCCAAGTCCCCTTTTAATGTGCAGAGGATTAAAGGTTATAAAATCAAAAAAAGTTGGCAAGCTTGAAAATCATTTAAAAATGTTAGTTAGTTCTGAAGCGGCAACGATAGATGCTATAGGATTTAGACTAGGAACTTATGATGAAATTGCAAGTTCAGGAAACATGGTTGACCTAGCTTTTCAATTAGAAACTAACTTATGGAATGGAATTGAAAGTTTACAGTTAAAACTAAAGGATATTAAAGCCTCAGGATATAATAATGAAATTCAAATAGCGTCTCAAGACCCAATAGCAGAATATGATCCTAAGGATGATATAAAAGACCAATATGACTTACAAGCCATGTTTAATCATTTCTATAAAGACAAACACCATAAAAACCTATATGTTGTTTGCGAGACCGTAGATTTTAGTAATATTTTATTTAAATATTGGAATTCATATTTAAAAAATCTTACCATAGAGTCATATTTTCTATCTGGAAAAAACACATATGCTGAAATTGACCATATAATACAAAGTGAAAAGCAGAAGATAATTTTTGTATCAAGTGCCTTCTGGAATTATTATCAAAGCTTAATTGATAGCAGTAGTAGTGCTGTAATTAGGATTGATGCTTCATTAAATAATAACTCCACTAATGTAAATAACATAGTGGCTAAAATAAACTATTCTTCCATTTCATTAGGGGAAACTATAGATTTTAGTAGTTCTAATCCTTGCATTATTTGGGTTAAAGGCAAATCTGGAATGAAAACCATCTTAAGTAAATTACAAAGTACTAAGAATTCTAATAGTATTTCCATCTGGGATCCTGAATTTAATTATTATAAGCAGGGAGAAATGCTAGAAAGATTTAATAAAGGAATAACCAATGCTTTGGTTACATACCATTGTTTACCGAGAGGTTATATTACTAGGAAATCTATGGATGTATTTTTCGAGTTTCCCCTTGATAGGTTCAATTGGAATTATCTTATGATACCTTCAGATTCTACTCTTTTATACGCAGGACAAGACATTAAAGACATTAGTAATTTAATACAAGGTATGTTTCCAACTAAAGATACATTAAAGCTAATATATAAACTCGCAAGGCAGTTTAAGAGGGAATTAATAGATATTGAATATGGAAGAGTTCAGGAAATTTTAACTAGACAGGGAATAAATATAAGCGAAAAGTCTTATAAAAATATGCTTAATATATTTCAAGAACTTTCCTTAACTGGTAAGGCTGACGATCCTCAAGTTGATTTGAAAGAATCGTGGAGATATCAGGAAAACATACAACAGGAGCAGGCTATTAAGGAATTTTATAATGCTTTTGTACAGTAGTGGGAGAGTTGGGAAGGGGATAGTCTTTGCCTATAACAGATCTGATAAATCAAGTAAAAGAATATAACCCTGATGCAGAAGTAGATGTCATAATGGATGCATATGAGTTTGCCAAAGAGGCTCATACAGGACAGCAGAGAAGGTCTGGACAGGAATACATAGTTCATCCTGTGGAAGCAGCGCAAATATTGGCCGATTTACATATGGATGTAACTAGTATAGTTGCCGGGCTTCTTCATGATGTAGTAGAAGATACAAACATATCTCTTGAAAAAATATCTGAAGCTTTTGGTGAAGATGTCGCTCTTTTAGTTGACGGGGTTACAAAACTAAGCAGAATAGAGTTTAAATCAAAAGAAGAACAGCAGGTAGAAAACCTTCGAAAAATGTTTCTGGCAATGGCTAAGGATATACGAGTAATAATCATTAAACTTGCTGATAGACTCCACAATATGCGAACACTAAGACACCAACCAGCAGAAAAGCAAAGAGAAATCGCTGAGGAAACCAAAGAAATCTTTGCCCCACTTGCTCATAGGCTGGGCATCTTTAAAATTAAATGGGAATTGGAGGACTTAGCATTACGTTATATGCATCCTGAGAAGTATTACCAGCTTGTTCAGTCCATTTCTATGAAACGACAGGAAAGGGAACAATATATTAATGAAGTAATTGAGATTTTAAAAATTAAGTTGGATGAAGTAGGCATAAAATCTGACATTCAGGGGCGTCCAAAACATTTTTATAGCATATTTAATAAAATGGAAAAGCAGAAGATAAATATCAATGAGATATATGATTTAATTGCTGTTCGTCTTGTTGTAGATACCGTAAAGGATTGCTATGGTGCTCTTGGCATAATTCATACCCTATGGAAACCTATTCCTATGCGCTTTAAGGATTATATAGCAATGCCAAAACCAAATATGTATCAGTCTTTGCATACTACTGTTTTGGGTCCCCAAGGGGAGCCTTTTGAGATACAAATCAGAACTTGGGAAATGCACAAAACAGCTGAATTTGGTATTGCTGCCCATTGGGAATACAAAGAAGGGCATACGGGTGATGAACATTTTAATGAAAAGCTAATCTGGCTACGTAGGCTTTTAGACTGGCAAAGAGATCAAAAGGATGCAAGTGAGTTTATGGAGTCTCTTAAGGTGGATTTCTTTTCAGACAGGGTCTATGTATTTACTCCAGCAGGTGATGTTATTGAGCTGCCAGCTGGTTCTGTGCCCATTGATTTTGCATATAGAATCCACTCCGATGTGGGGCATCAATGTGTAGGAGCAAAGGTAAATAGCAAAATGGTTCCATTAGACTATCAGTTGAAAACAGGGGATATTGTTGAAGTCCTCACGTATAAAAGTAGTGGACCAAGCAGGGACTGGCTTAGCCTAGTACAGACTTCCCAAGCTAAAAATAGAATCAGGCAATGGTTTAGAAAAGAACAAAGAGAAGAAAATATTATTAAAGGAAGAGACTTACTAGAAAAAGAATGTAAGAAGCTTGGACTTCCCATGGGTGATACCCTAAAAACCAATAATCTTATTGAAGCCGCCAAGAGATATAATATATTTAATGTTGAGGACCTTTATGTAACCTTTGCAGAAGGAGCCTTAAGTGCAATACAGGTTTTACATTGGATACAGGAAAACTTTAAAATAAAGGTTAAAAAAGATCTCAAGGAAGAGGCTCAGGCCCAGGGAGCTGAAAAAACACTTAAACCTTTTTCTGGTTATGGAAAACCTTCAGGTGGTGTGAGGGTTAAGGGAATTGATAATTTACTAATTCGCCTTTCAAGATGCTGCAATCCATTGCCAGGTGATGAGATAATAGGATATATAACAAAAGGCAGAGGTGTATCCATCCACAGAACAGATTGCCGCAATATAGCTGGGAGTAATAATGAGCAGGAAAGGCTTATTGATGTGGTTTGGGACACTAAAACAGACGCAGTATATCAAGTTGAAATAGAAGTAAGTGGTATGGATAGACCTGGATTTGCCCTTGATGTTATGAATGCAGTTTCTGATGCCAAAACAAATGTAAATGCTATAAATGCAAGATCAACCAAGAGTAAGGTTGCAATTGTTGATATAAAGATAGAAATTCGTAATATTGGACATTTAAAAATAATACTTGATAAGCTAAAAAAGGTCAAAGATGTGATGGAAGTAAAAAGGTTAACACCGTCATAACCTAAATTGGGGAAGGAGGCGTACTTGTGAGAGCAGTAGTACAAAGAGTTTCATCTGCTTCAGTAAAAGTGTCAGGCCAAATAACCGGCCAGATTAAGACTGGAGTTCTCATATATCTAGGTGTAGGTAAAGGTGATTCTGAAAAAGATGCAGACTATCTAGCAGACAAAATATCTAACCTAAGGATATTTGAAGATGATGCAGGTAAAATGAACCTTTCACTTATTGATAAACAGGGACAGGCCTTAATAGTCTCTCAATTTACACTCTATGGCAACTGCTGTAAGGGTCGTAGACCAAGCTTTGGGGATTCTGCACCACCTGATGAGGGTGAAAGGCTTTTTAGATATTTTGTCGAACAAATGCAAAATAAATGGAAAATTGATGTTGGAACTGGTATATTTAGAGAATATATGATTATTGATTCTGTAAATGAGGGTCCTGTAACAATGCTTTTGGACAGTTCTAAACTTTTTTGAAAGGGTGAGATATTGTGTACTTTAAAACATTACCTGTAGGTAGTTTACAGAGCAATGCATATCTATTGGGCTGTGATAGAACTAAGAAATGCCTTGTTATTGATCCAGGAGATGAAGGAGAAAGAATCCTTAGTATTATAGAAAATGATGGCTATAAGTTAGAGATAATAGTCAACACCCATGGTCACTATGATCATATTGGTGCTAACAGCTTTCTTAAAGAAAAAACAAGTGCCCAAATTTATATCCATGAAGCAGATAAGGAATATTTAAAAGATGAGAACCTCTGCTTAAAGGCATGGGTTCCAAATGCAGAAGAGCTAGTTGAGGCAGATGTTTTATTAAAAGAAGGGGATAAGATAACTCTAGGGGATATCTCCTTAGAGGTAATACATACTCCAGGCCACACTCCAGGTTGTATTTCACTCAAAGGCCATGATTTACTGTTTACAGGAGATACTCTCTTTGCAGGTTCAATTGGCAGAACCGATTTGCCAGGAGGAGACTATAATACTATAATAAATTCACTAAAGGTTAAGCTAGCGTCTCTTGATGATAGCCTACCTATATATCCAGGTCATGGTCCAAAATCTAATCTAGGGTACGAAAAGCAAACCAACCCATACTTTTAAATAATGAACTACTATGTGAAATTTTCGCCAGAAAGCCTTGTAAAAACAATTGAAGATTTATTTTTAATATATTTTCCATTTCAAAAGATTAGTGAATGGACTCCTGGAAATCAATGTCACTTTGAAATAAAGTATCAAGTTAATGACACTAAAATAATAGTTAAAGCAACTAGCCATTGGCAAAAGGAAATTACAATAACTGAAGTAAGAGAAGAAATGGAAGAACATTTGAGAAGTCAGCTCAGAAGATTAGTTAGACTTGCCTTTTATAAGTTACTTTTAGAATTATTTAAACAAGACGAAAAACCATGGGGAATACTGACCGGGGTTAGGCCTACTAAGGTTGTTCACAGGCTCCTCGACCAAGGTTTAGGAAAAGCGGAACTGGATCAATATCTCAGAAAAGAATTTTGCCTAAGTGATAAAAAAATTCAAGTTGTGAAAGAGGTAGTCCAAGGCCAGAAAAAGCTATTCAAACAGATTAGTAAGAAACAAATTGGTATTAATCTATATATAGGAATACCGTTTTGCCCATCTAGATGCCTTTATTGTTCGTTTCCTGCGTATGAGGTCAAGAAGTTTTCTAACAGGATTAATGGTTATCTAGAAGCCCTAAAAAAAGAGATAAAGGAATTTCTTGCAGCTATAGAAGATTTTGATATTAATGTAGAATCAATTTATATTGGAGGAGGAACACCAACAGTATTAAATAGCTTGCAACTAGAAGGCCTTCTAAAAACATTAGCACCTCTAGTTTCTGGGTATAATCTAAAAGAATATACTCTTGAGGCGGGTAGACCAGACACAATAGAATATGACAAGCTTAAAATTGCAAAGGAATATGGGGTAACTAGGGTTAGTGTAAACCCCCAAACAATGAAGCAAGAAACACTAGATTTAATAGGTAGATTACATGCAATATCACAGATTTACGAAGCAGTATCATTGGTGCACAAGCTTCAATTAAAGTTAAATATGGATTTAATTTTAGGATTACCAGGTGAGAGCTCAGGTGTGGTTAAGAACTCTACAGAAAAGCTTATTGAGCTAAAGCCTCATAACATAACAGCCCATATACTGGCAATTAAAACTGCTTCAAAGCTTAGAAGGATTCAGGTTCACCTTCCAGAACCTTCAGAGGTATCTGATATGTATTACAAGGCTAATCAAATTCTTAGGGAAAATGGCTTTGACCCATATTACCTTTATCGACAAAAAAGAAGCTTAGGAGATCTTGAAAATACAGGATATTCTCTTAAGGGTGAGGAAAGCTGGTATAATGTAATGATGATGGAAGAAAGACAAACCATAATTGGATTTGGCGCAGGTGCAGCATCAAAATTTATCCATCAAGATGCTTTTAATATTCATGGAGTTTATTATAATCCCAAGGATTCAATAATATATGGGCAGAGAGAAAATCTAGTGCGTGATAAAGTGAAACTTCTATTAGAAGTTTTAACTAATAAATCTACAATTAACTAGATAACAATTAAGATTTTCTTATATACAACAAGGAGGAAAAAACATGTCAGTAACTGCAGAGAGCTTAGCAGGCTTAAAAAGGAGTCACCATTGTGCTCAACTAACAAAAGAAAACCTGGGTGAAAAGGTTACCCTAATGGGTTGGGTTAATAAAAGAAGGGATCATGGTGGACTAATTTTCTTAGACCTAAGGGATATAACAGGTATGGTACAGGTTGTCTTTAGTCAAGAAGTTGACCAAGCTTCCTTTAATAAAGCTGAGGATGTGCGTAGCGAATTTGTTTTAGCAATAGTAGGAGAAGTACGTCCAAGACCTGGAGGCACAGTGAATCCTAATTTACCTACAGGAGCAGTTGAAGTTTATGCTAGTGAGCTTAAAATTCTTAACCCTGCAAAAACGCCACCTTTCTATATTACTGAAAATGTGGACGTAGATGAGAATGTTAGGCTTAAACACAGATATTTAGATTTAAGAAGACCTGATATGCAGCAAATAATGATCCTAAGACATAAAGTTAATAAAGCCATCAGAGATTATCTTGACAAGGAGAATTTTCTTGAGTTAGAAACCCCTATACTAACAAGAAGTTCACCAGAGGGGGCAAGAGACTATTTAGTTCCTAGCAGGGTGCATCCCGGAGAATTTTATGCCTTACCCCAGTCACCGCAAATTTTCAAACAGCTCCTAATGGTTTCAGGGATGGACAAGTATTTTCAAATAGTTCGCTGCTTTAGAGATGAGGATCTTAGAGCAGATAGACAACCAGAATTTACTCAGCTAGACATGGAGATGTCCTTTATAGATGAGGAAGATATATATAAGCTTCTGGAAGAAATGATGGCCTTTGTTGTAAAGAAAACCTTGGGGAAAACTATACCAACGCCATTTCCTAGGATGACTTATGATGAAGCCATGAGTAGATATGGATCTGATAAACCAGACCTAAGATTTGAAATGGAGTTAAAGGATGTATCAAATATAGTTGTAAATTCCGATTTCAAAGTCTTTGCAAGTGTAGTTAAATCAGGTGGTCAAGTAAAGGCAATTAATGCTTCTGGCTGTGGTAATTATTCAAGAAAAGAAATAGATGACCTGACGAAGCTTGTTTCCATCTATGGTGCAAAGGGACTAGCCTGGATTATTGTAGGAGAAAATGGTATAAAATCACCAATTAGCAAGTTTTTAAAAGAAGAAGAAATAGCTGGGATTTTACAAACACTAGACGGAAAACCAAATGATTTGCTTCTTTTTGTAGCAGATAAACCAAATATAGTAGCTGATTCTCTAGGTCATTTAAGGGTAGAGATGGCAAAAAGATTGGATTTATTAGATGACAAAAAATTAAAATTTACATGGGTTACTCGCTTTCCCCTATTAGAATATGATGACGATGAAAAGCGTTGGGTATCCATTCACCATCCATTTACTGCTCCTGTTGATGAAGACCTAGAAAAGTTAGAATCTGAACCTGGCAAGGTAAGAGCCAAGGCTTATGACCTCGCCCTTAATGGACTAGAGTTAGGTGGAGGAAGTATTAGAATCCACAGTAGAGATATTCAGGAGAAAATATTTAAGCTTTTGGGTTTAGATAAAGAGAAAACTGAAAGTAAATTTGGTTATATGTTAAAAGCCTTTGAATATGGAACTCCTCCCCATGGCGGAATTGCACTTGGTATGGATAGAATGATAATGCTCCTAGCAGGGAAATCTAGTATCAGAGATGTAATTGCATTTCCAAAAACGCAAAGTGCTTCAGATCTTTTAACTGAAGCTCCATCAGCAGTTGATCAGCCGCAGCTTCAAGAACTGCATATTCAAACAGTATTACCCGAAGGGGAGAAATAGCAAAGAAGGTTTTAAAATGCGTTTTTCAAGAACAGAGATGTTGCTAGGACAAAAGGCAATGTCTGAAATAAAAAAGAAAAAGGTACTTGTCCTGGGAATTGGAGGGGTTGGTACCCATGCCGTTGAAGCACTTGCAAGGACAGGCATAGGAAGTCTAACCTTAGTCGATCATGATCTCATTGCAGTCACGAATATCAACAGGCAGCTTCATTCCCTGGAAAGTACAGTAGGTAGAGCAAAGGTAGAAGTAATGCAAGAGAGGGTAAAAGATATTAATCCAGTGATAGATGTAAAAGCATTACAAGAATTTTATTCACCAGATAGGGGAGACTACTTTTTAACTACTGATTATGATTTTGTGATAGATGCAGTTGATAATGTCTCTGCCAAATTAGATATTATAACTCGGTGCAAAACCAAAAACATTCCAATCATCTCAAGTATGGGTGCAGGAAACAAAATAAATCCCCTGACTCTTACAATAGATGACATTTCCAAAACCACGGCATGCCCCTTAGCTCGGGTTGTACGCAGAGAACTGAGAAAAAAGGGTATTTCAAATGGTGTGCCAGTAGTATATTCACCTGATACGCCATTACAGGTAATACAAGAAAGTACAGAGAATATTCCTCCAGGAAAAAACTCAATACCTGGATCAATTTCTTTTGTACCAGCTGTGGCCGGCTATTACCTAGCCTATTATGTTATTTCATATTTTGTAGATTCTGTGAAGGTTCGTTCAGAATGACCTACTTATATTGCTTTAGATTATCATATATAATATAATCTGACTATCGAGCTAATATAGTTAGCTCATTATTACATAGTGTGTTCACAACTTGATTATCCTGAAAGGAGAGAGTTTAAATGGCAAGTGACAAGATAGTAAAAGTATTAGATAGTAATTTTGAAACAGAGGTATTAAACTCAAAGGAAACAGTTTTAGTTGATTTTTGGGCTGCCTGGTGTGGACCATGTACAATGATTGCACCAGTAATTGATGAAATAGCAGAAGAATTAGCTGGAACAATTAAAGTGGGTAAGCTGAATGTTGATGAAAATCCACAGACTCCAGCTCAATTTGGAGTAATGAGTATACCTACGATGATTATATTTAAAGATGGAGACGAGGTTGAAAGGATAGTTGGCTTTAAAACCAAAAATGATCTATCATCGCTTTTAAAAAAGCACTCTTAAAAACTGGGTAAGTATACATTAAGCTTTCAGTTGCCTTTACAGCACTCATTAACTGTAGAAGTAATTGAAAGCTTTATTTAAAGGATGGTTAAAAGATGGACTTATTTTCCTTTTCAAAAGACCAAACGCTAAAACGATCAGCCCCACTCGCCGTTAGGATGCGACCTAGAAACCTAGACGAATTTATTGGGCAGGAGCATATTCTAGGTAAAGGCAAATTTTTAAGAAGGGCAATTGAGGCAGACAGGTTAGGGTCACTTATATTCTATGGACCTCCAGGTAGTGGAAAGACCACTCTAGCGAAGGTTATTTCCAATCTTACTAAATCCCATTTTCATAGTTTAAATGCAGTTACTTCTGGAGTAGGAGATTTAAGGCGTATTATTAAAGAAGCAGAAGAAAGATTAGGAATGTACAATGAGAAGACAATTCTTTTTATCGATGAAATTCACAGATTTAACAAATCACAACAGGATGCGTTGCTTCCATCTGTAGAAGATGGAACCTTAACCCTTATTGGAGCAACTACTGAAAATCCATATTTTGAGATTAATGGCCCATTACGATCTAGGTCAAGAATCTTTCAATTGGCTTCTTTAAATGAGAAACAAATAGAGAATATAGTGACAATAGCATCAAAAGATGAGGAAAGAGGTCTAGGTAATTATAAATTTCAGGTTACAGAAGAAGCTATCAATCATTTAGTAAAATGTGCTGGCGGTGATGCCAGAATAGCCCTTAATTCTCTGGAAATGGCTGTACTTACAACAGCACCAAACTCACAAGGAATCCGTGTCATTGATCTAGGTATAATAGAGGATTGCTTGCAAAGACCTGCGGTTAATTATGATAAAACTGGAGACTATCACTACGATGTAATTTCAGCTTTTATAAAAAGTATTCGTGGTTCTGATCCTAATGCCACTATCCATTACCTAGCTAGGATGCTTGATGCAGGAGAAGACCCTAGATTCATTGCCAGAAGGATGATTGTTCATGCTTCAGAGGATATTGGGATGGCTGACCCACAGGCTCTACAAGTTGCAGTAGCTGCTTTTAATGCATTAGAGTTCATTGGATTACCTGAAGCAAGGATAAATCTAGCACAGGCTGCACTACATCTAGCGCTAGCACCTAAAAGCAACTCTGTAATAACAGCCATAGATGCTGCTTTAAGTGATATAAGAAATGGAGAAACAGGTGAGGTACCCTCTCATTTAGCAAATGGTCATTACAAGGGAGCTAAAGAACTTGGCAAGGGGATAGGCTATCTTTATCCTCATAGTTATCCAGATAACTGGGTGGAGCAGCAGTATCTTCCTGATAAATTAAAGAATAAGAGGTACTATCTTCCTAAGAATAAAACTGAAAAAGATGGAAAAATTAACTCTGAGTAAAAAACTTTAGTTTAAGCATTGACATTTCAATAAATATCATTAATATATTAATAAGAGGATACCCAAGTAGTTTACTCGGTTTTAGCTTGATTAACTTAGCAGAAGCTTTTTTTTATACTACCACAAAGTATAAGTGCCCTAAAGGATGGTATTAAGTTTTCAAAAAGTGGGGTGGTTTAAAATGAAATTATCCACCAGAGGAGAATACGGCTTAAGGGCAATGTTTGAATTGGCTATGCATTATGGTGGAGGTCCTATTCCACTTAAGCTAATAGCTGAGAAACAGTCTATCTCAGAACCTTATTTAGAGCAACTACTAGCTAGTTTGAGAAGAGCAGGATTGGTAGAAAGCACAAGAGGAGCTCAGGGAGGATATAATCTGGCAAAAAGCCCAGAGAAAACTTGTGTAGGAGATATTATACGTACACTAGAAGGTTCTCTTGGTCCCATGGACTGTGTAAATGAAGAAAATCAGGATAATGCATGTGTTAGAGCTGGTGGTTGTGCAACCAAAATGGTCTGGGAAAAAGTTAGAGATAGCGTTACACAAGTTCTAGATTCTATAACACTAGCAGATATGTGTGCTGAAGTTAAAAAAGAAGGTTTAGTGGAAAACAAGCGGCTGGGGACTTAATAACCCGCTAAAGATAAACAGGAGGAATTGAGATGAGAAAAGTTTATTTAGACCATAGTGCTACCACAGCGGTAAGAAAAGAAGTCGCTGACTTGGTGGTAGAATATATGGTAGACAAGTTTGGCAACCCATCAAGTATTCATAGCTTTGGTAGAGAAGCCAGAAAAGCTCTAGATGAAGCTAGGGAAAAAATAGCAAACCTTATAGGTGCAGAACCTAAAGAGATATTCTTTACTAGTGGTGGTACAGAATCAGACAATGTTGCTGTACTCGGTGCAGCCTTTGCTAACAGTAAAAAAGGTAAGCATATTATCACTTCTTCAATCGAACATCATGCAGTAATGGATACTTGTAAATATTTAGAGAAGCAGGGCTTTGAGGTGACATATCTACCTGTGGATGATCAGGGATTAATAAGGGTAGAAGACCTTGAAAAGGCAATCAAGCCAGAAACTATTTTAATATCAATAATGCATGTAAATAATGAAATTGGAACTATTCAGGATATCTCGGAAATGGCAAAAATCGCTAAGGAAAAGGGTATTCTCTTCCATACAGACGCTGTACAAAGCTTGGGCAAAATTTCTGTAAAAGTCAATGAACTTAATATAGACATGCTAAGCGGATCAAGTCACAAGATTTATGGCCCTAAAGGTGTTGGAGTTCTATATGTAAGAAAGGGTGTTAAGCTAAACAGCATCATGTTTGGTGGTGCACAGGAGCGTAAGAAAAGGCCTGGAACAGAAAACCTTAGTGGAATTGTAGGTTTTGCTCTAGCTGCAGAACTTGCTGAAAAGGAAATGGAGCAAGAGACAGAAAGACTCAGTAAATTACGTGATAAGCTAACAAAGGGTATTTTAGAAAACATACCTCATACAAGATTAAATGGTCATCCAGAAAAAAGAATTGCCAGCAATGTGAACGTTAGTGTAGAATTTATTGAAGGTGAATCATTATTATTGAGTTTAGATATGAGAGGGATAGGAGCGTCTAGTGGTTCAGCTTGTACTTCAGGTTCTTTAGACCCATCCCATGTACTCTTAGCTATGGGCTTGTCTCATGAAATAGCACATGGTTCATTAAGGATGACATTAGGTAGAGAAAATACCGAAGAAGATGTTGATTATGTTTTAGAGGTGCTTCCTCAGATAGTTGATAGATTAAGAGCAATGTCACCTTTATATAATAAACACAAATAGCTTTAAGGGGGAGAAGACAAAGATGTATACTGACAAGGTTATGGAGAATTTTACTAATCCAAAAAACGTAGGAGAAATAGAGAATGCGGATGGAGTAGGTCAGGTTGGTAATCCTACCTGTGGCGATATTATGAAAATGTATATTAAGGTAAAAGATAACATTATAGAAGATATAAAGTTTAAGACATTTGGATGTGGAGCTGCTATTGCCACAAGCAGCATGGCAACTGAACTTGCTAAAGGTAAAACCATTGAAGAAGCCGAAAAACTTACAAATAAGGAAGTTGCCGAATCTTTAGGTGGTCTACCAGGAACAAAGATGCACTGCTCCAATTTAGCTGCCGATGCATTACACAAAGCAATTGAGGATTACAAATCAAAGCAAAAGTAGAATTAGGTGATGAATAAATAATGCCAAAGAAAGTATTAGTTGCCATGAGTGGTGGTGTAGACAGTTCGATAGCCGCCCATTTGTTAAAAGAAGAGGGTTATGAAATAATTGGAGTTACAATGCAAATCTGGCCTGAGAATCAGCCTCCTTCTGAAAATGATACAGGTTGCTGTAGCTTGAGTGCTGTTGACGATGCCAGAAACGTCGCAAATAATTTAGGAATACCTTTTTATGTAATGAACTTTCGTCAGATTTTTCAAGAAAAGGTTATTGACTATTTTATAGATGAATACATGAAGGGGAGAACTCCAAACCCTTGTATTGCTTGTAACCGGTATGTAAAATTTGATGCTCTTCTTGATAAGGCCATTCAATTAGAATTAGACTATATTGCTACAGGCCACTATGCTAAAATCTACTATGATGATGGCAGACAAAGATATCTCATGAAAATAGCAGAGGATTTAAACAAGGATCAAACCTATGCTCTTTATGGCTTTACCCAGGAACAACTTTCTAAAACACTAATGCCATTAGGTGAATATACTAAGCCTCAAATTAGAAAAATTGCAGCAGATCTTAACCTTCGGGTTGCAGACAAGCCTGAAAGTCAGGAAATTTGCTTTGTACCAGATAATAATTATAGAAATTTTCTTCAAAGCAATGTAGACTCTATTAAAAAAGGATCATTTCTGGATACAGCTGGAAATATCATAGGTACCCATGAGGGAATACCCTTTTACACAATAGGTCAAAGAAAGGGTTTAGGCTTAGCACTTGGATATCCCGCTTATGTGGTGGATATCCTTCCAGAAAAAAATGCAATAATAATAGGGAAAAAAGAGGAAGTATTCTCAAATGGCTTATATTCGTACAATAACAACTTTATAATGTTTGAATCATTAGAACAACCAATGGAGGTTCAGGCAAAGATACGCTATAAATCTGAACCTAAAAAAGCAATGATATATCCCGAAGAGAGTAGAGTGCGAGTAGAATTTCTGGAGCCCGAAAAAGCTATCACCCCAGGCCAGGCAGTTGTTTATTATCTTGACGACCTGGTAGTAGGTGGAGGTACAATAGGCGAAAGGTTAAAGCCTTAATCACTAAAATTTAAATACAGTTTTTTAATTTTTAAAGAAAATGTGTCATTTAGTGGCGCATTTTTTTTATAATATCTGGTAATAATATTTAATAAATGGAAAATCATAAGAGTGAAAAAATGTATAAATCAAACGATTTAATAGGAAAGCCTGTAATTTCAGTAGATAGTGGCAAACAAATTGGTGTTATTAAGGATCTGATTTGTTTATGGAAAGAAGGGCTGGTTAAGTCGCTTTACTTGGAAACAGGAAATATAATTACCAAAGATGATGCCTCTGTCCCAATAAGCAGTTTCAAAAAGTTTGCCGGAGATTGGGTTCCGCTAGTTACTCTCGAAAAATTAGAGGAATTAGAAAATCAAGAAGAGCAATATTGGACTAAATGCAAAGGTCGGAAAATAGTTTCCAATTGGGGACGAGAAATAGGATTTTTGACAGAGATTTGCTTTTCCTTCCCAGAAGGCAAAATAGATCATTTAGAAATCTCTGATGGATTACTTAAAGATTTTCTAAATGGAAGAGAGAAGATTCTCTTTAGAGACATTGAAACCTTTACAGAAAATATGATAATTATCAAAGAAAAGCTAGGAGGTGATACTTAGATGAATAATTGTCCCCTTTGTAATGGCAGAGCAGTAGGAAGGGTAGCTACAAATCAATATTATTGCTGGAACTGCTTAATTGAATATGATGGTAATAATAAGATCTATGAAGTAGAAGAGGACGGTTCACTCACAAGTGCAAAGTGAACTCGTTCAGCCAAAGCTGAACATCGGGGAATCAGATGGAGACTCTACTCCACCTGATTTAGAGCCCACTTATAGAAGTGGGGGTTAACCCATATAGAAAAAAATTTTGATAAATTTATCCGAGGTGACGATATAATGCGTGGCTTTTTAAATGGAATTGTTACAGGTGGCATTATTGGAGCAATAGTTGGAGCATTCCTGATACCTGCTAAAAAACCTGTCGTTAAAACTAAAGGCAGAATAAGGAAATTGCAGGCAAAGGTCGATGAATTGATGGGAAAGTAAAATGAATATGAAACTACTATGCCTAAGCCAGAGAAATAAAAGACTAATGCTACTAATTGGAGCATTATTACTAGTAATATATTTTTTATACATAGTCCGAGTGATATTACCCCCATTTATACTAGCATTAGTTTTGGCGTATTTACTGAATCCATTTGTAACATATATAGAAATTAAAGGAATTAATAGAGCTTTATCTATTTTCATAGTATATGCTTCTGTATTAACAGGCGTGTCGTTAGTTACGCTATATGCCTTTCCCGTCATAGCAAGAGAGGTAGAGAATTTTTCTCAGACGATTCCAATCTTAACTGCCCAACTACAGCAAACCATTACAGGTTTCTATGAAAACTATCAAAGGATTCAGATACCAGAAAGCCTTCGCCAGGTGATAGATGAAACAATTAATAATATTGAGCAGCTTTTAATTACCAGCCTTGATACCCTCGCAGACCGTATGTTGGGACTTTTTTCAGGCCTGGTTATTATTTTGTTAGCACCAATTCTAGCCTTTTATATTTTAAAAGATAAAAAGGGTATCAGTCAACGCATTATGAGTCTTTTCCCAATATCCATTCGTAAGGAAGTTTGTTATTTATGGAAGGATATCGACAGAGTTCTAACCAAATTTATTCGGGGCCATCTTCTCGTAGCATTTTTGGTAGGCCTTATGACAGCAATTGGTCTAACAATAATTAATCTAAGATTTGCCATTCTCTTAGGAATTATTGCAGGTGTTTTTGACCTAATACCATATTTTGGACCAGTAATCGGAGCTGTACCTGCTATTTTGATTGCACTACTAGATTTAAAAATAAAAGTACTATACGTCATACTACTTATGGTTGTTGTCCAGCAAGTAGAGTCCAATATACTATCTCCAAAGATATTAGGGGAAAGTGTTGGACTTCATCCACTAACTGTAATATTTGTAGTTCTTGCTGGAGGTCATTTATTTGGAATAATAGGTCTTCTTGTAGCTGTACCAATTACTGCAGTAACAAGAATTATCATAAATTATTGGGTTGATAAGATTATGACTTGATTCTTGATTTTGCTGTAATTGACATGCTTGGTTACATTTAGGTATAATATACGGGACATTATTACAAAGTGTTACCTCGTCAATAGGCTTTGTTAGTGACGGGGTTTATATATGTACATATGAACTAAGAACTTACTTCAAGGAGTGATTGTTTTGCAGGGAAAAGAATTAAGGGAGGCCTTTTTGAACTACTTTGCAAATAGGGGACACAGGATTGTTGAAAGTTCATCTCTTGTTCCACATAATGACCCTACTTTGCTATTTACAAATGCAGGAATGGTTCAATTTAAAGACCTATTTACAGCTATGGAGAAAAGAAACTATAAAAGGGCAGTTACTGCCCAAAAGTGTGTAAGAGCTGGTGGGAAGCATAATGACCTTGATACAGTTGGTAGAACTGCAAGGCACCATACCTTTTTTGAAATGATGGGAAACTTCTCCTTTGGTGACTACTTTAAAAAGGAAGCAATTGAGTATGCCTGGGAATTTCTTACTAGCGAGCTAAAACTGCCAAAAGAAAGATTATGGGTTACCATTTATTTAGATGACGATGAAGCATACGAACTATGGTTGCAAAATACTGATGTTTCAGAAGATAGAATAGTTCGGTTAGGAGAAAAGGATAACTTCTGGGCTATGGGAGATACAGGCCCCTGTGGGCCATGTAGTGAAATTATCTATGATAGAGGTGCAGAGCATTCATGTGAAAGCTCAGAATGTGCCCTAGGAGCTTGTGATTGTGACAGATGGTTAGAAATATGGAATCTTGTGTTTATGCAATTTGAAAGAGATGCAGATGGAGATTTAACACCCCTACCTAGACCAAGTATAGATACTGGGATGGGCTTAGAAAGGGTAGCCTCTATTCTCCAAGAGGTAAACAGCAATTATGATACAGATTTAATGAAGCCATTGCTTCATTGGGTTGAAAAGCATACTGGCAAACAATATTCTCCAGGTGAAGAGGGCTTTCCATTTAGGGTTATAGCCGACCATGCTCGCTCCTGTACATTCCTGATTGCCGATGGTGTTCTACCAGGTAATGAAGGAAGGGCTTATGTTTTAAGGAGAATTCTCAGAAGGGCAGTTCGGTTGGGAAAAGTAATCGGGATCGATAACCCATTCTTAAACAAAATGGTAGTAGAGGTTGGCAAACTCATGGGCGGAGCCTACCCACAAATAATTGAAAAGCAAGAACACATTCAAAAAATTATCAAACTAGAAGAAAAGAAATTCCATGAAACAATTAATGAAGGAATGAAAATGGCAAACGATATAGTTGCTACTGTTAAAAAAGAAGGAAAAACACATATTCCAGGGCATGAGGCCTTTGTATTATACGACACCTTTGGCTTTCCTCTTGATTTGACCAAGGATCTAGCAGAAGAAAACGGTATAGATGTAGATACTGAAGGTTTCCAGAGAGAGATGGAAGAACAAAGACAAAGGGCAAGAGCCGCTAGAGACGATGCTAAGGGCTGGGATTTTTCAGCTACTTTTATAGGCGCGTTAGGTGAGATAGGAAAGACAACCTTTATTGGATATGGACAAACCTCCAACGAAACTAAGCTATTATCTATAATAATAGGAGATAAATCAGTAGAAACTGCTAGTAATGGTGATGATGTATTTGTTTTATTAAAGGAAACACCCTTTTATCCTGAAGGCGGTGGTCAAATAGGAGACCAAGGGGAAATTGCTAATAAAAATGGCAGGATAGAAATTATAGATACTAAAAAGCTTCCAGATGGAAAAATTATTCACATTGGTAGAGTTGTTGAAGGTAGCATGCGTGCAGGCAGTATGGTAAGTGTATCAGTTAACAGTCATAGAAGGTTAAATACAGCAAGAAACCATACAGCAACACATTTACTTCACCAGGCATTAATGGACGTTCTAGGAGACCATGTTAATCAGGCAGGATCCTTAGTAACTCCCCAGCGACTGAGATTTGACTTTAATCATTTTAATGCAGTTACCAGTAAAGAAATAACACAAGTCGAAGATATTGTAAATAGACAACTGCTCTTTGGAAACCATCTTAAGTTTTTTGAAACTTCATTAGAAGAAGCCAAGGAACTTGGTGCTGCAGCCCTATTTGGTGAAAAATATGGTGAAAAAGTAAGAGTTGTTCAGATAGGGGATTATAGCTTGGAGCTTTGTGGGGGTACCCATGTGAATTCTACATCAGAGATTGGGATTTTAAAGATTATAAGTGAGGGTGGTATTGGTTCGGGGTTAAGACGAATTGAAGCCATTACAGGACCTGAAGCCTTAAACTATTTAAATACAATGGAATCTATCACGAAAGAGATCGGGAATACTTTAAAAACTGATTCAGAACATATAATTTCCAAGGTTGAACAGCTTATTTATGAGAATAAGGAAAAATCACGAGAAATTGAAAAACTTTCTACAAGACTAGCTAGTTATCAGTCACAAAATTTACTTGATAGTATTATAGATATAGAAGGAGTAAAACTCCTTGCAGTAAAGGTAGATGCTAGAAATATGGATGCCCTGAGAAATATGGGTGATACATTTAGAACAAAACTCCAGTCAGGAGTAGTGGTGCTTGGAGCATCCATTGAAGATAAGGCTAGTTTCCTTGTGATGGCAACTAAAGATGTTGTTGATAGAGGGGTCCATGCAGGTAATATAATTAGAGATGTTGCTAAAATTGCTGGTGGTGGCGGTGGAGGCAGGCCTGATATGGCTCAAGCAGGTGGTAAGGATCCTTCGAAGATAGAAGAGGCTTTAAATGCTGCAAAAAGTATAATACAGGGCCAGATTAAATAGTTTTGTACTGTCATTTTTTCTGGGAATAAAGGAATACTACTTATAAGTGCAGAACTTATTTAACAAGTGCCTATTCTGGGGAGGGAATTAAATGGGAAATAACAATATGGATCAAACCATGATGTTTAAGGCCAAAAAAGAAGAAGAATTTAAAGCCAAGGACATTTTGTTTGAGGTTCATGAAGCACTTAAAGAGAAGGGTTATAATCCCATAAACCAGCTAGTAGGATACCTCTTGTCTGGTGATCCTGCATACATTACAAGTCATAATAATGCTAGAGGTCTTATTAAAAAATTAGAGCGGGATGACCTTTTAGAGGAATTACTAATATACTATTTAAACAAGGAATAAAGAGAGGCTAATAAACCCTGTGCTTTTTCATGGGGTTTATTTTCTTTATGGGAGGTTAAATAAAGTGTTATACTCAAACCTTGGTAGGACAGGCCTTGAAGTCTCAAGAATCTGCTTCGGGACCCTTACCATAGGACCATTACAGAGGAATTATACTGTATCCCAAGGAACAGCAATACTCCAAAGAGCTGTTGAGAATGGAATAAACTTTTTTGATAGCGCAGAAAGCTATGCGACATATCCATATTTAAAAAAACTGATTCAGGTTACAGATAAGCAATTGATAATTGCCAGTAAATCGTATGCATATACCTATAAGGGTATGATGGAAAGTATAGAGAAAGCTAGAAAGGAAATTAATAGAGATTACATAGATATTTTCTTGATGCATGAACAGGAATCCATACTTACATTAAAAGGCCACTCCCAAGCATGGGAGGCTCTAATACAGGCAAGAGAAAAGGGTTTAGTAAGGGGCATAGGCATATCAACGCATCATGTAAAGTGCGTTTCTGCAGCTCAGGAGTTAGAAGGCATTGATGTTATTCACCCCATCGTCAACTACAAGGGTTTAGGCATAGTAGATAGTACTATTTCGGATATGCTCCAGGAAATAAATAAAGCTAAAGAAAAAGGTATTGGTATCTACGGGATGAAACCCTTAGGAGGAGGTAACTTATCCGGTAATTACTTAAAAGCACTCCAATATGCATTTTCTATCAAAGAACTTGATTCTATAGCCCTGGGAATGCAGAGTCCATTAGAAATAGATGCCAATTGCATGATTCTGGAAGAAAGTCCAATTCCAGAATCATTACACAATCAATTGCTAGAAAATGGTAAAATTCTTCATATTGAACCTTGGTGTATTGGTTGTGGAAAATGTGTAGAGAAATGTAGTCAAGGAGCTTTACAGATAAATGATTTTAAAGAAATTATTGTGGAACCAGAAAAGTGTATCTTATGTGGTTACTGCTCAACAGTATGTCAAGATTTTTGTATAAAAGTTTTTTGAGGTGATTAAACAATGAAAAGAATTGCAGGTTTAGATGTTGGCGAAAGAACCATTGGAATTGCAGTAAGTGATTTACTGGGTATAACTGCCCAAGGACTTGATACAATAAGAAGAACTGAGTTAGAAACAGATTTACAAGCAGTAGCTACTATCCTTAAAGACTATGAAGTTAATCTTATAGTTGTAGGACTACCAAAAAACATGAATAATACAATAGGACCCTCTGCAGAAAGGGCAAAAAACTTTGGAGAGATGCTTGCAGAAAGGACAGGCCTAAAAACTAAGTATTGGGATGAAAGATTAACTACAGTTAGCGCTCAAAGAGCTCTTCTTGAGGGTGATGTTTCCAGAAAAAAAAGGAAGAAAGTTGTAGACAAAATTGCTGCTGTGATCATATTACAAAACTATATGGATAGTACTAGCATTAGATGATTTTAAACTGAAAGCTATATTTGAAGAATTCATGTAGTTTTTCCTTTTTGGCAGGAGTTATTGTCCTTAATGGAAAAGTGTTAATAAAGTTTAGAATTGGTAATAATAAAAAGCATATACTGGACAAACAATTGTAACAAAAGGTATGATTGTCAAAACCATAGCTTATTAAGATTATAATGGTTGAGATGAAATATATTAATAATTAGAGGCGGTGTTAATGATGACAGAACATAATAATGAAAACTTTGAGATGGATAATACCATCACTTTAGTTGATGAAAATGGTGGAGAAATTGAATTTGAAATAATTGATATGATCGAGGTTGATGAGGAAGAGTATGCTATCCTCTTACCAAAAACAAATGATGGCGTTGGTGAAGAAGCTATCATTCTTAAAGTAGGTATTGATGATGAGGGTGAAGAAATGCTTTATGAAATTGAAAGTGACGATGAGTGGGAAATGGTTGCAAACATATGGCAAGAAAACCTAGAAGAAGATGATGATGTACAATAGTTACTTAACTTTACATAACTTATCTTGTAGAAATTAGTAGATATATGTATAATAGGTTGAGTAAAAGCCTTTCAGGAGTTGATTAAATTGGAACTCAAAGCAAATACTCAACCTAAAAAGTTTTCAAAGATAAAATTAGTAAGTGTACTGTTGTTAATAGTTGCCGTATTGTTCCTCTCCTTTGCCTATCTAAAGATAGGACAGTACGCAAGCCCAGTAGATGCAGACAGTCATCAATACGTAGCAGTTGAGATAAAAAATAATACTGGAACAGGCCAGATAGCACAGCAGTTGTTTGACAATGGGCTAATCCATAATCCTACATTTTTTAGGCTATATGTAAGAAATCAGGGACTAGATAGGCATCTTAAAGCAGGTAGATATGATTTAACTCCATCAATGTCAATGCCTGAAATAATTGATAGACTTCAAAAGGGCCAGTTGAATTTGGTATCTTTTACAATTCCAGAGGGACTTACACTTGAACAGATCGCAGAAAATCTTGAAAGACAAGGTGTAGCTGAAGCTGAGAGCTTTCTAAAATTATCAGAAGAAGGGGAATTCAAATTCCCCTGGATAAATGATCTTCCATCAGGGCCATTGAGATTTGAAGGTTTTTTGTTTCCTGATACATATCGAGTACCTGAAGGATTTTCTGAGGAAAACATAATCCAGATGATGCTTGATAGATTTACAGAAGTGTTTACTGAGGAGTACGAAGAACAAATGCAAGCACTTAATATGAATCTTCTAGAGGTTATCACTTTGGCATCAATTCTTGAAAGAGAAATCAAAAAACCTGAGGAACAAGCCATTGCTTCAGCTGTTTTTCATAACAGGTTAGCAAAGAAAATGAGACTAGAATCCTGCGCTACCGTTCAGTATGTCTTGGGTGAAGTCAAAGA
Source organism: Desulfitibacter sp. BRH_c19 (assembly GCA_001515945.1). Classification (NCBI taxonomy): domain Bacteria; kingdom Bacillati; phylum Bacillota; class Clostridia; order Neomoorellales; family Desulfitibacteraceae; genus Desulfitibacter; species Desulfitibacter sp. BRH_c19. The sequence continues at coordinate 207,592 of LOER01000032.1, read as the reverse complement.
AGTGCTTCTATATAGTGACCTTGAAATTGAATCGCCATATAATACCTATATAAATGATGGGTTACCACCTGGACCAATTGCAGTCCCAGGTAAGGCAGCAATTCATGCAGCCCTATATCCTACTGATGATGATTATCTGTTCTTTGTTGCTAAACCAGATGGTTCTCACCACTTCAGTAGAACTAATAAGGAGCATGAAGCAGCAAAAAGAAAGTATTTATGATAAATAACAAGAGTACTTAAGACCCTTTTCCTGAAATGGACACATAAAAGGGTCTATTCTATGAGAAAATATATAGTTTAGGAAGAGAGTTGCCCATGTTGGATAACACTTTGTTATACGAATACCTAAAAAAATTGGTTCCAAAAAGGGATTATCTATTAAAGCAGATGGAGCAGGAGGGATTAGAAGAAAAAATTCCAATCGCTGAGCCGCAGACTACAGGACTTCTATATCTATTGGCAAAAATGAATCATAGTAAAAATGTATTGGAGATTGGTACAGCTACAGGTTACTCCACTATCTGGCTTGCAAGGGCAGTAGCTCCTCATGGAAAGGTTACCACAATTGAAATAAACCAATTAAGACATAGACGAGCAAGGGAGTACTTCCAACGGGCAGGCTTGGACTCGAACATTACTCCTTATTTGGGAGATGCCTTACAAATCCTTCCCCAACTAAGAGGAGAATTTGATTTTATATTTATGGATGCAGCAAAAGGACAATATATAGCCTTTTTTGAGTATGTATATAGACTACTGGCTCCAGGAGGAATTCTTGTTGCAGATAATGTACTATTTAAAGGCATGGTTGTGCCAGGTACAAAATATCCTCGAAGGAAAAGGACAATAGTGGTGCGATTAAGAAAATTTTTACGCATGTTAAATAACCATCCAAACCTGGTAACAAGTATTTTGCCAGTAGGGGATGGAGTGGCTTTATGTTTGAAGGAAAGGAAGGAATAAACTTGAAAAAACCTGAACTTTTGGCACCTGCTGGTGACATGGAAAAACTAAAGTTTGCCCTACTGTATGGCGCTGACGCAGTTTACCTTGCTGGAAAGCAGCTTGGCTTACGAGCTTCAGCAGGCAATTTCACCCCGGGAGAAATGCAGGAAGGGGTAAACTATGCACATAGTTTAGATAAAAAAGTCTATGTGACTGTAAATATCCTAGCACATAATGATGATCTAGAAGGGCTAGAAGCTTATCTGCAAAGCCTTGATGCCATGAAAGTAGATGGCATCATAGTTTCAGACCTAGGTATAGTAAAGATCGCAAGAGAGATTGCTCCCCAGTTACCAATACACTTAAGTACCCAGGCAAATACCACAAACTGGGCAGCAGCAGAGTTTTGGAAATCCTATGGTATCAAAAGAATAGTTTTAGCAAGAGAATTGTCCTTAAAAGAAATTACAGAAATAACCACTAAGGTTGATATAGATATTGAAACCTTTATCCATGGGGCCATGTGTATGGCTTATTCAGGTAGATGTCTTTTAAGTAATTTTTTAGTAGGTAGAGGTGCTAACCAGGGAGAATGTGCCCAACCCTGCAGATATAAATATTATCTCGTTGAAGACAAAAGGAAAGATCGGGTTATGGAAATCCAAGAGGATACAAGGGGTAGTTACATTTTTAATTCAAAGGATTTATGTATGCTTGCGCATATCCCAGAAATGATAAATGCAGGTATTAAATCATTAAAAATTGAAGGAAGAATGAAAAGTGTCCATTATGTTGCTACAGTCGTCAAAGCTTATAGAATGGCAATAGACTCATATTTCCAAAATCCTCAGGAATACATATTTGATAGAAGCCTTCTTGAAGAGGTGACGAAGGTAAGTCATAGAGAGTATACTACTGGCTTCTATTTCAAGAAAATAAGTTCAGAAGATCACAATTACAACACTTCGACCTATAAACATAATTATGACTTTATAGGTATCGTGCTTGGATATGATAATGCTGATGGAATGATTATAGTAGAGCAAAGAAACAACTTCGGTGTAGGAGAAACAGTAGAGTTTTGTCCACCACAGGGAGCAAGTTTGGAGATAACTGTAACTGAAATGTATGATAGGAATAAAGAAAAAATCGAAAAGGCTCCCCACCCCCAACAACTAGTATACATTACTTGGCCAAGAGCATACCCTGAAAATACTTTGATTAGAAGAAGAAAACGATGAATTTCGATAAGGAAATCTCCATTCTGGTGAAGGTAGCAACAAGTGAGATAGATTTTTTAAATAAGATTTTAGAGGGGTACGAGGGGACAGCTCTAGTTACTACAGAAAATCCACAGGAAGGCCTAGTAAGACTTTATACTGCTTTATCAATGAAAACCATGCTTCTGGAGCTCTTACAAAAATTACCTAGAGAAGTGAAAGTTATTGATATAACTGAATAAGATTTCCACCTTTTGTCAAAAATATACATATTGAACTAATCCTGTGGGAAACTCCACCTGAATAAAGAATTCTATTTATGTATATTTAAAATTAGAAGGTGATTTTTTATGAGAAACTTTTCACATAGACTCTCTACACTACTTATAATCCTACTAATATCCTTTACTCTTTTATTAATTAGGTTAGTATATATTCAAGTAATCAACGGTGATGATTTGCGTCAGAGAGCATTTGATGTACAAAATAAATATCTTAATGCCGAGGAGATTCCTAGGGCAGATATTGTTGATAGAACAGGAATAAGTCTTTTAGGTAATCAAGTAGAGACAAGAGAAGTAATGATAACAAATGACAGGGGAATATTTATTAGTGACAATAAGGAGGAACTAGTTCAGGTAGCTGATTTAGCAGAAAACCAGTTTTTTTACCTGCCTGTCACTACACGCTATGGAAACGAATCTCTTGCCAGACACCTTATAGGTCACCTTGTGGAAGGTAGAGGAGCTAATGGCCTTGAGCGTATTTATGATGATTATCTAATAAGTTCCTCAAAATATCTATGGAAAATAGTACTGGATGGAAGAGGAAACGTAGTACAAGGCTTAAGCTTTCAAAGAGAAGAAAGAGATGTAGCTCGCAATAAGCTCATCTTAACACTTGATCGGGAAATACAAGAGATAGTAGAACTAGTCATGGAGAACCATGGTGTGTCAGGTTCGGTAGTAGTCATGGATCCCGAAAATGGTGATTTACTTGCCATTGCAAGCAGACCAAATTATGACCAAAATAATTTACTAGATCATATCGATGAAACTAATCTTTTAAATAAGGCATTTCAACACTATTTTCCAGGCTCACTATTTAAAACATTTATTGCTGCAGCAGCTCTTGAAGAAGGTGTTGTAAAAACTACAGATCAATTTTTATGTACAGGAGCTTACGTATTTCCAACAGGTCTAAGTATAAGTTGCTGGAAAAGTAAAGGCCATGGACATCTTAACTTAATAGAAGGCATGGCATACTCATGTAACCCAACATTTATTGATGTTGGATTAAGGTTAGGAAGAGAAAACATAATTAAATATGCTGAGAGACTCAAACTTACTGATAATACCGTAATGGGGTATCCTCAAAATACGATTAATAGAATTGACATTGATTACGGACCAGGAAAAATAGCAAACGCCTCCTTGGGTCAAGAAGGCGTTATGCTAACTCCAGTTCAAATGGGAGTGCTTATATCATCTATTGCTAATGGAGGTTATGCAGTAACTCCTCGTGTTGTTAAAGGGATTAAGGACAATAATGACAACCTTGTGGAGGAAGTAATTCCTATTCCTCCCTATAAAATTTGGTCAGATGATACAGTTGCTGCCTTACAGGAAATGCTTTATGCAGTAAACAGATGGGGAACAGGTACAAATGCATGGAGCAATAATTACCCATCTGCTGGAAAAACAGCATCAGCTGAAACAGGTAGTGGGGTAAATGCATTATTCTCTGGCTATTATCCTGTTGATAACCCCAAATATGTTGTTATAGTAATTGTTGAGGGTGGAAGAAGCGGCGGAGGTGACGCAGCTCCAATTTTCAAGGATATACTGGAAACTATTGGATAATAATTTTTTTATATTAACCCCGAATATGGTAAAAACTAAACCAGATAAAATTTTTACTATTTAAGGAGTGAATATATTGTTTAGACATGAAAAACGTCTTTTACATCCCGTGAAAGTAGATCAACCAAATCCAACATATGCAGCCATGCTACAAGAACAGTTGGGCGGAGCTAATGGTGAATTAAAAGCAGGCATGCAATATTTTGTACAAAGCTTTAGAATTAAAGATAAGGCTATTAAAGACTTATTCTTAGATATTGCTGCAGAAGAATTTAGCCACATGGAAATGGTTGCTACAATGATATCCATGCTAAATGGACATGATCTGCAGGGAAACTATGCAACAGCCAACCTCCAACCACATGTTTTAGGTGGTTTAACTCCTAACCTAGTCAATGCTTCGGGAATGCCATGGACAGGAAACTTTATAAACTCAACAGGAGATTTACCAGCTGACCTATTGTCAAATATTGCTGCAGAACAAAGAGCAAAGGTAGTTTACGAATACCTTCATCGCCAGATAAACGACAAAGGTGTGAGGGAAACGATCGACTTTCTATTAAATAGGGAAGAAGCTCACAATGCACTTTTTAGAGAAGCATTAAATAAGGTAAAAGATACTGGTTCAAATAGAGATTTTGGTGTGGATGAAGATGCAAGGCTTTACTTTGATTTATCTTCTCCAGGAAAACATTTTCAAGCACCTCAGCCAACTCCTCCAAGCTTTAGTAACCCTAGGGGAACGAACCATAATCAAACACAGCAGCACGGGCAATCCTATGCCCAGCAACAGGCGCAGCATCAGCAAATTCAACAACAACAACAACAACAACAACAACAATACTATCAGCATCATCACAATCCAAATCAAAACCAAAACCAAAACCAAAACCAAAATCCAAATCAAAATCCAAACTATCAGTAATCACTTCAATAGTAAGCACAACCCCCTGGTTATAAACACCAGGGGTAATTTTTTCCTTGGATAAATATTTGTTAATGAGCCTCAATTATAGTATCATAGTATCGTTGTAGAAAATTGACAAATGTTTGGAGAGGTGATAGTGATGCCAACGTACGATTTTAAATGTAAGAAATGTAGTCATAAGTTTAGTGATTTAGTTCCTATGAATCAGAGAGATAAGGTTAAGTGCCCAGAATGTGGTCACGAAACAGAGCAATTGTTTACCTGGGGAGGGAACTTTTCCATTGGTAATTCTGGTGAGGCATGTGATACATCAAAGAAATTCACCTGAGCATAAATAGAGACCGGTGGTCTCTTTTTATATATAAAAGCTAAAATAATATGTATCGCCTTTCTTATTAGCTGACTATAATATATAAATAATACATTGATAATTATGATATAATTTACTTAAAATAATATGATAAAGCTAAAGGAGTTAGATACATGTACAGCTTACTTCAATCTCTTTATGAGATTATACCGGCTACAATTGCATACATATTTTCTCTTTTAGTATTTCTCACAGGAATAGTAATCTTTTTTGAGAAAAGAAATCCTTCCCAGACTGTAGCATGGCTATTAATACTACTTGTATTTCCGGTAGTAGGCTTTGTGCTATACTTCTTTTTTGGAAACAACATTAGAAAAAGAGCCCTTTTCAAAAGAATGAAGCTAGATAATGGACCTATTGATTGTTATCAGCTTATCGAATCACAGAAGGAAAGGGTTACCCAGAAGCTGGTTTTTTGCTGTGATGAATTCAGAGATGTCAAACATAAGCTAATCAATCTCCTATTAAACAATTCAAAAACACCCTTCACATACAACAACAAATCTGAGGTTCTAACTTATGGTGTTGATGCATTTGATTCAAAAATTGAAGCAATGGAAAACGCAAAGCATCATATTCACCTGGAGTACTTTATTGTCAAGGATGATAACCTTGGTAATAAAATAAAAGACTTACTAATAAAAAAAGCCAAGCAAGGGGTTAAAGTAAGATTTATTTATGATGGATTGGGAGGCATCAACTTAGGCAAAAAGTTTATAAATGATCTTAAAGCTGCTGGTGTACAAATAAAAGCCTTTCTCCCAATTAAGGTCCCTTTTTTTAGTAGTGAATTTAACCACAGAAACCATCGAAAGATTCTAGTAATAGATGGAACCACAGGATACCTTGGAGGATTAAATATAGGAGATGAATATATTAATAAAAACCCCAATTATCCATATTGGAGAGATACTCATATAAAAATTCAAGGAGAAGCAGTTTACATAATTCAAAATGTTTTTTTAAAGAATTGGCGTTTCTTAACTGGTGAGGAAGTAGAAGGTAAAGACTACTTTCCAAAGCAGGGTAAAGTAGGACACGAACTAATTCAGATTGTACCTAGTGGTCCAGACTATGATTGGGAGTCGATTCAACAGGCATATTTCTCAATTATTACATCTGCCAAAAATAAGATTTATGTAACAACACCCTATTTAATACCCGATGAAAGTATTACTATGGCGCTTAAAACAGCTGCTCTAAGCGGTGTTGAAGTAAAGATAATAGTACCGGGTATTCCAGATAAAAAAATTGTCTATTATGCTACCACCTCATATTTTGAAGAACTAATCCAAGCCGGAGTTAAGATATTTGTTTACAAGAAAGGCTTCATCCATGCGAAGGTGCTTACAGTAGATAATACTATTGCATCAATTGGTACCGCTAATTTTGATAACCGTAGTTTTTTATATAACTTTGAGATAAATGCTTTTTGTTTTCATTCAGAAACAGTAGCACGTCTGGATCTTGATTTCTACAACGACCTCAAGGAATGTGAACAAGTAACATTAGCGGCGTTAGAAAATAAAACCCTTTGGGCAAGATTTATGGAATCAATTGCAAGGCTTGCATCACCCCTATTGTAAAGGATTAAGTATTTTCTATCATCTTCCAATAAATACCTTATACCTATACAAGCACAAATCAATACTACACTCCATATAATATAAGGTGACTCTTTTGGAGGTGGTAGATTAATGCATCCTGGTTTAGTTGGTTTGCTAATCGCTTCTATTGTAAAAGGTATAGCACTTTTAGTTTCATATATTAGTAATAATACTTTTCCTCATCCTCTATCAGAAGAGGAGGAGTATATCTATTTAAAAAGGCTAAAAAGAGGCGATGAAAGAGCTAGGCACACATTGATTGAACACAATTTACGTTTGGTTGCTCACATCACTAAAAAATTTGAAACAAGTGGTGAAGATGTTGATGACCTCATATCAATAGGCACCTTAGGTCTTATTAAAGCAATTAATACATTTAATCAGGATAAGGGAACCAAGCTTGCCACCTATGCTGCACGTTGTATTGAGAATGAAATTCTTATGCATCTAAGGGCTACCAAAAAAATTAAAGGCGAGATATCCCTCTATGATCCAATTGGAGTTGACAAGGAAGGTAATGAATTGACACTATTAGATGTATTGGGAACTGATCATGATGTAGTTGCACTTAAGGTGGAAAATGATCAAGAAAAGAAGAGAATAGTTGAAATGGTAAAAAAACTAAAAGGCAGGGAAAGAGAAGTACTACAGATGCGTTTCGGACTTTTCAATGGATTTCGTAAGACCCAGAGGGAAATAGCTAAAATGCTGGGAATATCTAGATCATATGTGTCAAGGATAGAAAAAAAGGCTATAAAAAACTTAATAAAGGAATTAGAGTCTGATGAAAAATGAAAAGCTCATCTTAATTAAAAGGAATTATTCATAATTAATCGAATATTAATACATAGTTTGTTAGTGTATGATATGTAAGGAGTGTACCTGATTTGTATATAGCAACACAGTTTTCTAAACTACAAAAAGGAATGAAACTTTCCAAACCCATCAGGACTTCTGTATCCTATAGTGTTTTACTTGCAGAAGGAACAGTTATCAATGAGAAGCATCTTAATTACCTGTATAATAAATCATTGGATACAATATATATTAAAGTAGAAGACGGAACCTTAAAAAAGGTGCTGGGAGATGAAATAAAGGTCTTAGATGCTCTTCCGGATTGCAGAACAAAAGAAGCATACTTAGATATATTGTGTACCATGCATAATATCTTTACCATAGGCAGAGAAGATAAGGAAATAGATTTTAAACCAGTAGATGATGTGGTAAAAAAACTTATTACTGAAGTCACTATAAGTGAAGACATGGTAATGCAGTTAACTTCATTTAGAAGCTATCATGAGTATACATTGACCCATTCTATCAATGTAGCACTTTTGGCAGTTTTTTTAGGTCACGTTCTAAAGCTTCCTATGTCATTATTAAGAATTATTGCATATGGTGGTCTTCTCCATGATATTGGAAAACTTAGAGTTCCTGCAGAAATATTAAATAAGCCTGGACCTCTAAATGAGGAGGAACTTGTAGTTATTCGTATGCATCCTATTTATGGCTATGAAATGATGAAAGAAAAGGCTCCCAAGTTAGATGAGAGATTCCTAGATATTATACTACATCATCATGAAAAAACAGATGGGTCCGGTTACCCTGAAGGAATATCTGGAGAAGACTTATCCTTACCAGCGAGGATAGTAGCGGTAGCAGATGTCTATGATGCACTTAGTAGTACCCGTAGCTATAGACAAAGAATGCTTCCTCATGAAAGCATAGAATATCTCTTTGTAGATGCTTGTCGTAAACATCTTGATGAAGATATGGTGAAGGCCTTTATTCATGGTGTAACAATATATCCCGCAGGAACAAAGGTAGAGCTAACAAATGGTCAACGAGGGTCTGTAATAGGTTTTCAAGAATTCTTTCCCATGCGACCTACTATAAGATTAGAGGATACATCTGAAATCATAAACCTACTATACATGCCAAATGTATTAATTAAAAATATAATACACCAATCATAACTGGCCTTTAGAGCCAGTTTATTTATGTAACTGGTAAAACTTTGATTTATTACACCAATATGTTAAAATTGCATAAGCATACATAAGTCAGGGACATTCTAGGGGACATTCCTTTCATGCAGGATGACTCCGAATTCAGCAGGGGTGTCCCCGTTCATTAAGGAGGAAAACAATGTTTGATAAATTAAAACCAAAACTTTATGTAGATTCAATATATCAGATTGACTTTGTTAAATTAAAGAAAAACGGTATTAAAGGTATAATCATAGACCTTGATAATACAATTACTGAATGGGACAACCCATGTCTGTCTGAGACAGCATGTGATTGGTTTAAACAAATGAAGGAAGCAGGTCTTAAGGCTTGTATAGCTTCTAATAATAGTGAAAGTAGAGTTGTCAAGGCAGTAGAACGGCTAGGCATACCATATGTTGCAAAGGCAAAGAAACCACGCAGGAGGGCCTTTAGAAGAGCAATGGGAATATTAAAGACAAAACCACAGGAAACCGCTGTTGTAGGAGATCAGATATTTACTGATGTACTTGGGGGGAATCGTTTAAACCTTTTTACAATCCTGGTAGTACCCTTAAATACTAAAGAATTTATTGGTACGAGACTTGTTAGAATTGTAGAAAGAAGGATTCTTAAATCCCTCGTACCAAAAAAGGACTGATAACTAAATATGAAAAAAACTATTAACGCACAAACAAAGCTTTTAGGACTTATAGGCAGTCCTGTTGGACACAGTCTTTCTCCCATGATGCACAACCATCTTTTAGGTCTGCTGGACTTAAATTATGTCTACACAGCTTTTGATTTAAAGCCTGAGCTTTTGGGTGATGGAGTAAAAGGATTAGTTGCTTTAGGAGCAAGAGGTTTTAATGTTACAGTCCCACATAAGGAGAAAATACTTCCTTTTCTCGATGAAATAGAAGCTAACGCAAAAATAATTGGTGCAATTAATACAATATTAGTAGAAAATGGTAGAACTTTTGGGTATAATACAGATATTACAGGCTTTAAGAAGTCAATATTGAGGGCAGGGTTTTCCCCAAAGGGCAAGACTGTCTCGGTTCTAGGGGCAGGGGGTGCTGCGAGGGCAGCCATCATAGGCTTAAGTGAATTAGAAGCTGCTGTAATAAATATCATCAATAGGGATCAAGAAAGAGCCCAAACGATAATAGAGACTTATGAAAAAGATGCTATAGATAACATTAAGAATATTCACACACAGGATACAGAAGAAGCTCTAAGGCAAAGCAGTCTAGTTGTAAATGCGACATCTGTGGGCATGAAGGGTTACCTTTCTGAAGTTAGTCCTATTCCTGGTGAATATCTTAATAATGGAATCTGGGTTTGTGATTTGGTCTATAACCCACTAGAAACTATCTTTCTAAAAGAAGCAAAAAGAAATGGATGCATTATAATTGATGGGCTAGATATGCTTGTGCACCAGGGAGCAGATGCCTTTAAAATCTGGACTGGTGTGGAGCCACCAAGACAGGAAATCAAAAAGTTTTTAATAAACCAGATAGCCAATGGTTATTGAAAGGAGGATAGAGAAAATGGACGATTATAGCTACAGCATTTCCGGGGAGATAAACAAAAAACGTAGTAAGCAAAAGAAGTATTATGGACTAATTATTTGCGCTTTATTATTATTGATTTTTTGTACAAATAGTGCAGTTGTAGCAAACAATCAAGGTATTATTACACTAACAATTAACAGTCATGCAATAAACTTTCCTAATCAGCTTGTAATCGAAGATGAAAAGGTAGTAGTTCCATTAAGGGGAGTCTTTGAACTCCTAGGAGCAAAAGTCAACTGGGATGCAAGCCAGGAAAAAATCACCATTACAAGAGAAGGCAATATTACTGAAATGTTCCTTGGTGAAAAAACAATAGTTGTCAATGGACAAGCTAAAAGAATGACATTAGCACCCTACTTAAGTGATGACAATAAAACCATGGTCCATATTAGAGTTGTGCAGGATGCATTTGGAAGCTTCTTGGAGTGGGATCAAGATGTCTTTGCAGTAAACATTTGGGATGAAAACTTTGTGGGCGCAGACAGGGTTGTAGATATTATTGGAAAACCTAAACCAATTGCAGTTGCCAGCAATACCCAAAATACCACTACCCCAGCAACAACTACCCAAACAACAACTACTAGGACAAGCACTAGCAGCAATAGTGCAGTTAGTCCAAGTACAAGTTCAACTCCGGTTGAGCTAGCCCCAGTATTTACACCAAGTCAAAGTACGGTATATTATACTGTGCAGACTATAAGCTTGGAAAATGGCGGCAAATATGTTGGACATGTTGTAAATGGTAAGTTTCACGGTGATGGCAAGATTACCTGGCCTGATGGTTCTTCCTATGAAGGACAATGGAGAAGCAGCCTCTTGCATGGATATGGAACCTATATTTACTCTGATGGTTCTTCCTATGTAGGAGACTTTAAGGATGGGAAACAACACGGCTTCGGAATCTATACCTATTCAGATGGTTCCAGCATAGATGGATTGTGGCAAAATGGCAGATGTATTGAGCAGTATTAATTAGACTTAAATTAAATAGAAGGAGAAAGTAAAATGCTTTTACTTATAGTTATATTGGGTTTGCTTATCGGCTCCTTTTTAAATGTCTGCATTTATAGAATACCTAAGGGGGAAACGGTAGTCTATAATTCATCACATTGTACTCACTGCAACACGGCTTTAAAGTTTATGGATCTTATACCTGTGCTTAGCTACATTTTCTTAAATGGCAAATGCAGGTACTGCGGTGAAGGAATAAAGGTGCGCTACCCTCTGGTTGAATTATTCACAGGGGGTATTTTTTTTCTTACTTATCTATATATTGGTTTTGATATCCTTTTAATTAAATACCTTGTCCTTTTTTCCATTCTTATAGTTATTACCTTTATAGATTTAGATCATAAAATTATTCCTAACAAACTAATTTTAATCATGCTTATTTGGGGTATCATCTGGCAGATTTTTCATCCAGAAATAGTGTGGATTAGTGCAGCCGCTGGAGCATTGCTTGGTGGAGGACTTCTCCTCTTAGCTGCAGTAATAAGCAGGGGCGGCATGGGTGGAGGAGACATCAAGCTCATGTTTGCAGCAGGCTTTATCCTTGGTTTATCCAACACAGCACTAGCCCTATTCCTTGGTTTTCTCTCTGGAAGCATCATAGGAATAGCCCTGATAGTATTGAGGATAAAAAGCAGAAAAGACCCCATCCCCTTTGGCCCCTTCCTAAGCCTTGGCATATTCATAGCAGCACTCTGGGGATATGAGATCATAGATTTATATCTATGCTTAATGTTTTAATAAAAACTTGGCACCTGCCAAGTTTTCTGTATTTTATTAACAATACCTTCATTTAGAGGGTATTGTTTCCTTTTTTGAAACATAATATTGTCATAGATAAAGAACTAAGGAAAGATGTCTATGACTAGGGAAAATATAGATTCGGTAGCTGTAAAACCTACTTTTAGGTTGTTGGCGCTTTTGCTTATAGGAGTAGGAATATCTAATATCCTGGATTACTTTCTAACCCTTTATGCAGTAGAGCAGGGGTTTAGAGAGGGTAATCCTATTATGAATGCAATTCTTGATACTTCCTATTTTCCAAGTGTGAAGCTTATAATAGTTCCATTATTTTTATATTTTATTTGGCATGTGCGCTCTAAGATCGGTTATAAAATATATTATTATGCCTGGTTTATCTTTATTGTATATATTTCTCTGATGGTCTACTATCTATGGCTTTATTGGATTGGATACTTAAGCTACGAAATTATGTTGTGATTTTTGGGGGCATTTTTGGAGAATTTCAAAAATACCTCTGTTTTTTTTGTCAAAGTATGGTATTATTTGTAATATAGAAGGATATTTAAATGTAAAGTGTAATTTGCAGTAGATCTTCATGGAATAATGAGGAGGATTTATAAATATATGAATATTAGTGAATTTGAGCATATTTTTGAGGAAATATATCCTGTCAATATAGATAAGCTCTTAGAAGCTACAGTTAGAAACTCTGGTTCAGACTTGCATTTAGCTGTTGGTATACCGCCAATGGCCAGAATAAAAGGGAAATTAGCACCTCTAGATTTTCCTGTTCTTACTGCTGAAGCTATCGAAGAATTAGTATTATCCATTGTTGAACCAGAGTATAAAAGGTATTTTGAAGATAACCTTGAGCTGGATATTTCCTATTCACTAGCAGGAGTTGCACGTTTCAGAGGAAACGTTATGAAGCAAAGGGGAAGCTTGGCTGCTGTTTTCAGGTCTGTTCCATTTGAGGTGCCAGACATAGATATATTAGGTATTCCTCCATCAGTCAAGGAACTTTGCTATTTATCAAGGGGCCTTGTTTTAGTAACTGGACCTACAGGAAGTGGCAAATCAACTACTTTAGCGGCCATGATAGATGTAATCAATACTGAAAGAAAACTAAATATAGTAACGATAGAAGACCCTATAGAATTCTTACATAAGCATAAGAACTCAGTTGTAAAGCAAAGAGAGGTTGGACTAGATACCCGCTCCTTTGCAAATGCCTTAAAGCATGTTTTAAGACATGATCCAGATGTTATCCTTATAGGTGAAATGAGAGATGTTGAAAGTATATCTATAGCACTAACTGCAGCAGAGACTGGTCACCTGGTATTTTCAACACTTCATACCCAAACTGCTCCTCATACAATTAACAGGGTTGTAGATGTATTTCAAGATTACCGAAGAGATCAGGTTCGTCAACAGCTTGCAAATACCCTTAGAGGTGTAATTTCACAGCAGCTTTTACCTACTGCCGATGGAGAGGGACGAGTAGCGGCAGTAGAATTTATGAAGGATACTCCTGCTATTCGAAATATGATTCGAGATGGAAAGGAACACCAGTTATATAGTGCCATTCAAACAAACCGCAACATGGGAATGCAGACAATGGACCAAGCTTTAGCCGATTTATATGCAAAAGGAAGGATAAAAAGAGACATAGCCTTAGAATATTGTATAGATAGAGTCGAAATTGAAAGGATAATGCAAAGAATTGAGAGCAACTCAAGTTCTTTTTGGAATAATTAACAAAAAGCATGAATTTTTGTAGAATAAAAGGATTCTTCCTAGTTCTTGGCGAATATGAGTATTTATTACTAAATTTCCATTAATGCATAATTTAATATTCAAAATTTTTGGGCAAAACCATCGAAAGATGGTGACTGCAAAGCCATTGGGTCTAAAGCTCTAATTAGTAGGGTTACGATAGCCAGGTTGCCATTTTGGGGTAACTATGGCTTTTTATTTGTTCATTTTTAATAATTTACTCATAAGTGAGGTTTGGTTAAATGGGAGTATATTCTTATGAAGTTATTGATAAACTAGGAAATTCGTCTACTGGTGATATAGAAGCCGATGATACTTCAAATGCAACTCGAAAGCTTCGTGAAAAGGGTTATATGGTAATAGAGATAAAAGAAATTAAAGGTTTAACTCAGGTTTCTTTTTTTCAAAGACCTCGCAAGGTAAAGCTTGGTGAATTGAGTTTATTCAGTCGTCAATTAGCTGCTATGCTTGATGCTGGTATTCCATTAACGCGAGCTTTATTTACGTTAAGTCGCCAAATTAATAACCCCACCTTCAAAAAAACAGTTGCTCAAATTGCTTCTAGTGTGGAGGGTGGCATGAGTTTCACAGAAGCACTAGAATTATATCCAAAGATATTTTCTTCACTTTATATTGGAATGATCCAGGCGGGTGAGATAGGAGGTACGCTTGAAGAATCATTACAAAGAATCTCAGAACAATTACAAAAGGATAAAACGCTTAGAGATAATATTCGTTCAGCTTCTGTTTACCCATTAGCGGTGCTTGGTTTTGCTGCTGTTGTTTTGACAGTCATGATGGTTTTTATTGTTCCTATATTTGTAAATATGTTCCCAGCAGGAACAGAACTTCCACTTCTGACAAGGATTATAGTTACATTATCAGATTTAATAAGAGGGTATTGGTATTTTTGTATAATTGGAATTTTAGCAGTTGTTTTCGGAGTACGCTATTATTTGAAAAGTCCAACAGGAAGCTACCAGTGGGATAAGGTAAAGCTTAAATTACCCGTATTTGGCTCCTTGATTCATAAGGCAGTCCTTGCTAGATTTTCAAGAACATTAGCAACGTTGTTATCAGGCGGTATTCCTGTAATGCAAGCATTAGAGGTTTCTGGACCTGCTTCGGGGAACCAGATTATCGCTGAAGCTGTGAATAATGCTAGAGAAAAGATCCAAGAGGGAAGAAGCATTGCCGAACCATTAGAGGAAAGTGGTCAGTTTCCTCCAATGGTGATACATATGATAGCAGTTGGTGAAGAAACCGGTTCACTTTCAACACTTTTAAATAGAATTGCAGAGTTTTTTGAGGATGAAGTTACCACCATGACAAAGGGTTTAACATCACTACTCGAACCAATTTTATTAGTTACTATAGGTATCCTGGTTGGTGGAATGGTTATAGCATTATACTTACCGATTTTTACGGCAATTACCAAAGTAGGGGGATAAATTAATGGGTGTAAGTGCTATTAATAAGCTACAAGACAATAAAGATGCTTTAGAGGTTGCCGCCTTAGATTATTCAAAAAGTGGAAGAAAGGAAGCATTAGATAGATTGTTAGATGCAGGCAAGGGTTTAGTGAATTATTATGCTAAACAATATTCTGGTGGGCGTATCATAGAAGACTTGGTACAATCTGGTTATGAGGGATTAATAAAAGCGGCAAAAAGGTATGACCCAACTAGACAGGTAAAATTTTCGACTTTTGCTTCTCATTATATTATGGGAGAAATAAGGCATGAAATATCCAGAGAAGCTAAATATGACCGAACTGATTGGATTATTAAAATACAAGTTAGGGTTAGAAATGCAGAGGACCAACTAAGACAGGAATACGGAAGGGAGCCTAGCTTAAGTGAAATAGCCAATGCCGTAAATATTCAGGAGCAGGGTGTCGCACAGGCAATGCTTGCTGGTAGGGTACCTTTAGATGACATTGATATTTCTAGTATTAAAAGCATTTACCATGAAAGCTTTCAGCTTCCTATTGAAGATCGCATCTTAGTAAGACAAGCTATTGAAAAGTTAAGTAAAATTCAACGTCAGGTAGTATACCTTATTTTCTATAGAGATTTAAACCAAACACAGGTTGCAGATGAGCTTGGTATTAATCAAAGACGTGTATCAAGAATATTACACCAAGCTTTAGGTAAGATTAGCTCTTTATATCATGGTTAGGGGTTGAGTATATGTTTTCATTTGGTACAAAAAGGGTGGTTGGTTTAGAAATTGACGATTGTGAGATCAGAGCGGTTGAGCTTGAAAAAAAGGGCGACATTGTTAATCTTATCAATTGGGGCAGAAAGAACCTTTCACCTGGATTAGTTAAAGACGGTATAATTGTTCAAGCTGATAAAGTGGGAGAAGAACTATCTGAACTATGGTTAGAGAAAAAATTTAAAAGCAAGGATGTAGTGACAGGCGTCTCTAACCAGGGTGTATTAGTAAGATTTGCTAATTTTCCAAAGATGCCCCAAAACAAGCTTCACAATTTTATCAGATATCAATCGCAGGACTATCTTCCCGTTTCTCTGGATACAATTGTATTTGACTACTCAATTATTGCAGAAGAAATTGAAGATGAGCATAAGAGTTTATTGGTTCTTCTTGTGGGTGCAAAAAAAGATATGATTGATAATTACGTTAGAGTTATGAGGCAAGCAAAGCTTGAACCTATAGATATCCAGGTTTCTCCATTATCATTGATGAGATTAATAGATAAAGAAGAATCAAATAAGGTTCTTGCCATTGTGGATATTGCTTATGGGTTGTCCAATATTGTTATTTCAGAGAAGGGCGTGCCTAAGCTAGCCAGAATGGTTCAATCTAGTATTCTAAATGCTGCACAGGTATCTGCTTGTACTGCTGAGGAGTTGGTATCTGGAACAAAAGAATTCATGCCCGATGCAATGCTTGCTTGGAGCGAAATACTAGCTGGAGAGATTCATACTTCAATGGGCTATTATCTAGCACAGAAAGGCGCTCAGGATGTGGATAAAATAATTTTAAGCGGTTTGGGTGCAAGTTTTGACGGGTTAGCTGAAAATTTAATGCAGATGTTGAGTATTCCTGTTGAGCTAATAAAACCATTTAAGGGTATTAGTGTAGATAGCAAGGTAAAAAGTGAAATTTCATATAAATCCTTAGATTTTGCCTTGAGTACAAGTTTGGCTTTGAGGGGAATGGAGGTATAGATATTGAATAATATAAGTTTGCTGCCACCAGAAATAAAGTTATATAAACAATCAAGGCAGAAAATGATGAACTACTCCTTTGCATTTATAATCGGTCTTATGGTCCTTTTGATTATTTATTTTGTTCTAATATTTGCTAACGTGCAGGCCAATTCCGAGTTGAATAAACTAAAAAAGGATAGAGCTACTTTGGATAGTGAAATACAGGTGCTTGGAAAATATGAGGATTTGCAGCAGCAGGTCATATTTGTTAACCAAACCTTTGAAAAAATTATGAATAATGTTCCTGATTGGGACGATTTGCTTGTAAATATAGGCTTAAATATCCCAGATGGTGTATGGCTTACAGATATGACAGCTACTCAAAGTAAAAGTAAAACTAAAAATGAAGATGAAGGTGAAGGTGAAGGTAAATCTACTACTGGGGGAGATTTGCTTGTTAGGGGCCTGGCAATAAACAATTCCCTGATCGCTAGCTGGTTAGATGAGATCCAAAAAATATCTCATGTTCAAAATGCCAATATTAGCTTCGCTAGTAAAAGGGTTGTTGATAACCAAAATGTTATACAATTTGAAATCAAGGCATCTATAACTCCCGGTGAATATGAAATACCCTTTTCAAAGGGGGTCTCCCAATAAATGGAAAAGAAGATTAATCTAAAAAAAGTTTCAATTGGTATATTAGGTGTAGCGGTATTGGGATTTATGCTTTTTTCAATGTACACACAGTTTATGTCTTTACAATTAGTTAAAGAGGATATATCCAAGGAAGAATTACTAATAACAAAAGCGGAAAAGAATCTTAAGGCTTTGAAGAGCCTTAAGGAACAGGAAGAGCTAATGTTAGCGCATGTTAAGCTATTAGACGAAGCAATGCCACCTAGTGCGGATGAATATGGTGCCATATTATACATTCAAGAAGCATTGCAGTTTCCAGATAGTGAAGTCATAGATATTCGATTTTCAGACAGGGTTTCTAATGGTGATTATAGTGAAATGCCTGTAAAGGTTGGTTATGAAGGATATTATCACGGATTAGTTACATTTTTGGATAACTTACAGAATGGCTCAAGAATAGTTCGAATAGATGGTGTAAAGATAGCTCGTGGAAGTGAAGGATTTCCGCAGATAAAGGCTGACATAGACATGAGTACATTTTATACTGATGAAAAATGAGTTGCTAAGCGGGGTGCACAATTTTGAAATTTACAGACCTTAAAAGCTATATTGGAAGCTATCTAATCGAAAAAGGTGAGATAACAGAAAAACAACTTCAGGAAGCTTTAATATATCAAAATAACTCTAAAGGTACAAGAAAATTTCTTGGTCAGGTGTTGGTGGATTTAGGCTATACATCTGAAGAAATGGTTGCTATGGCAGTTGCAAAACAGGCGGGAGTTCCTTTTGTTTCTTTAGAAAAATATGAAATAGATAATGTAGCAGTATCTATACTAGACCAGACAATAATTAAACGGTATCAAGCATTACCAATTGCTTTTGAAAATGGAAGACTGGTAGTGGCAATGGTCCAACCAAGAGATGTTATTGCAATTGATGATTTGCGTATTATCTCAGGATATGAAATACAACCCGTGTTGGTTACTGATAGCGAATTAGTAGCTTCTATAGAAACAAGAAGTAGAACGAACTTTGATGTTGAACAGGCCCCTGAAGAAGATGTAGATCAGGAAATTGTACCAGGGCATGATGCTGCAGAAAAACCAGCAGTAAAACTAGCTAATCTTATCCTTAGCCAAGCAGTCCATACTAATGTAAGTGATATACATGTTGAACCGCAAGAGAGAAGTCTAAGGATACGCTATAGGATTGATGGGGTTCTCCATGAGACGATGAGACCGCCAAGACGTTTGGCACCATCACTTGTTTCTCGCATAAAGGTTATGGCAAATATGGATATAGCAGAAAGGCGTATTCCTCAGGATGGCCGTACTACTTTAAAAATAGATGGAAAAACCATTGATGTTAGGGTAGCTTCTCTTCCATCAGCATTTGGGGAAAAGCTTACATTACGAATACTTGATAGAAGTTCTGAGCTTATAACCTTAAAAGACCTAGGATTTCCAGTTAAGCTGTTAAAGCACTATGATCAAATAATGAGATTGCCCTATGGTTTTATTCTTGTTACAGGACCCACTGGTAGTGGTAAAAGCACTACTTTATATTCCAGCTTAAAAGTGCTGAATTCTGTTGACAAGCACATTATAACTATAGAAGATCCAATTGAAAGGCGATTAGATGGTATTAATCAGATTCAGGTAAATAATCAAGCAGGAATGACATTTGCTTCTGGCTTAAGATCAATTCTTAGGAATGACCCAGATATAATCATGGTTGGGGAAATTCGAGATCATGAAACAGCTCGTATAGCAGTTGAATCAGCTTTAACTGGGCACCTGGTATTATCTACTTTACATACAAATGACTCTGCTGGCGCTATTACACGATTGGCAGATATGGGGATAGAGCCTTATCTTACTGCATCTTCATTAATAGGTGTTGTAGCTCAAAGGTTGGTAAGAACTTTATGCTCCCACTGTAAAAAGCCCTATGATATAAGCAGAAAAGAATTGTTAAAGAGTGTTCCAGATTTTCCTCTAGATAATGGAGAGGAAATTATTCGCCTTTATAAACCACAAACCTGTATTAAGTGTAGTGAAACAGGCTATAGGGGGCGTGTAGGTGTTTATGAATTTTTAATAATGAGTGAAGGCATTGGCAAGCTAACTCTTATGAGAAGTTCAACCAAAGAAATAAAAGAGATGGCTGTAAAAGAAGGAATGATAACCCTAAGGCAAGAGGGTTTGTTGAAGGCAAAGAAAGGTATCACCTCTCTTGAAGAGGTATTAAGGGTAATCGTATAGGTCTTATATTTTCTTATTTAATTTTCTAAAATTCAAAAGTGAAGGGATGTGCTGGTGGGGTGAACGATCTAAATGTCAACAAGGAGTTCGAAAAAGAAGGTCGCATAAAAGACTTTATTTCTCAAAATAAAAGACTGGTTGTTCTATTAGCAATATTAGCTGTCGTTATTATAGTTGGGATTTCAGTTAATGTCTGGGTTAATAATGCAAATAAAGTAGCAGAAGAAGAATTAATAATACCAGAAGCTGATATCATAGAAGACCAGATTGCCGAAATTCTACCTAAAACAGAAAGAACAGTAGAAGGTGATGAACTAACCACTAGCCCAGGTTCTATCCCTAAAGATCCATTCATGGGTCCTATGGTGCTTTTAGGTGTTATAACTGGGGGAAGAGATGATAATATTGCTATTATTAAATCAGGTAATACAACATATGTTGTAAAAGAAGGCGAACAAATACTTGATTATTGGAATTTAAAGGCGGTAAATGGAGACTCTGCTGTTTTAGAATCTGATGAGAGAGAAACTATGCTTAAGCTATCCGGAATGGCAATAAATTCTGAATCAACTTCTGCAACAACAAGCAATACTGTAAGCCTAGATGTTAGGAATGCTGATGTTAGAGATGTTTTATCTGCGCTAGCAATAAAGCTAAATGCAAATGTAATTTATACTGAAAAGCCTACCAATATAACATTAAAAGTAGAAAATGTTACATCCGTTAGAGCTTTAGAAATGGTGGCACAAAACCTTGGCTATAGCTATGCTCGACAAAGTGGATTGTATGTTGTTGGTAGCTCTAACAAACTTCATTCAGATTTTTTCAATCAAATGGTACTTACCAGATTTAATCTTATCTTCATTGAAGCAGAAATTGTAGAACCCCTTATAGGCAGGTTAAGTTTACCGGTAAAGAGTATTAGAATTCCAACAAACCAACAAGCAATTTGGATACAAGGTACACCACAAGCAATTCTTAAGATGCAAGAATTAATAAATGCTATTGATAGACCGGAAAATGCTGATGATGAAGAGATTTCTCTTGCATATAGATCTATTTGGACAAATGTTATTTCTCCATCTAGAGTTACCGAACTTTTATCTGATGCAGGTATGGATGTGGAAAATTATGTTATACTAGGCAGTAGACTACTTGTTTTTGATAAGGATTTATTCAGCAGGTGGGAAGAGATTGAAACACTTGTTAGAGAATTAGATAATATGAATGCAAGTGAATATAGGGTATTCGCTTTTGCATTAAAAAATACTGTGGCAAGAGATGCAGCTGAGAGACTTGATCAGTTTGATTATGAGGGTGTAAAAACTATTACTTTCAATTATCCTCAGTTTGGTCAGGAAATACTGGTTATTTGTCCACCACACTTAGAATCACAGGTATACAGTAGTTTAGTAAGTCTTGACGGCAATCGTAAAAAGATTAAAGCTCCTATTACTTCGGCTACTGGTGAAAATGCTAAGAGCATGCTTACGGCAAAGCGCACGCTTTTAAGTGAGTTAACTGATGTATCAGTAAAGGATATGTATCTTTCAGAAAACTTATCAGGAGATAGAGATGCTCCTCATTATGTATTATGGATTGAGGAAACACCTGATAAGATTCAATATCTTAATGAAATGATATTGAGGTTTGATGAGAAGTAATTTCAAGGTAGGGTAGGTTACCCCTACAAAAGAGTAAAAGGTGAGGTGAATATTAATGTTTAAAAAAAATGAGGAAGGAAGCGCAATGATTGTAGCTATCCTTGTTGTCCTTGTCCTCACTCTTCTAGGAACAGCCCTATGGAACTATAGTATGGCAGATACTATTCAAACTGCTAGAGAAGAAAAAAGAATGCAGGCATATTATCTTGCTCGTTCAGGAGCAGAAGCTGTAGCCGAAAACATAGTGAATGATACTGATAAGCTAATTTTAAAAGAGCTTGATAATTTAGGTGGTACAATCGAGCCCGCACCTTCCTATTTGGATGGTTCTACCAACCGATACTTTGAGGTTAAGATAGAAAGGCAGGATAGCAGGACATTATTAATAGAATCTATTGGAACTGTTGATGATTTATCCCAAAAAGTTACTGTAAAACTTGTTGGTGATAGTACGGGTGGATTTTTTAACATGACATTGCTGGCTAAAGGTGATATTACCTTTAGTGGGAATAAATATACCATTGACGGTTCAGTTGGATCAGCAAAGTCTGAAGATGAAGATCCATTTATTGGTCAGCACCTTCCAGATGATTTAGTGTATGATGTTTATCATCCATTTCCTCGTATTGTAATTCCTAGCTTTAGTGATGAAGTTTTAGAAGAATTCCAACCATTAGAGGATTATTCTCTTGGAAATACTGAAACAGATATTATTGACGAGAATACGATAGCTGATAGCTTTGATATTCGAGGTACCCTTACATTTAGCCCAACTGGAAATGAAGACATGTATGTTATTGTAGATGAGGATTTTGTTTTAAAAAGCAACTTAACAGTAGATACATCTTTGGGTGATGTTTACATTATATGCGATGGCAATTTTAATCACGACGGTACCATAGAGGTTTATGGGGGAGGAAACTTAATTATTTATGCAAATTATTATGTTAGCTCAGGAAACAGTACAACTATAACAAAACACGATAGTTTACCTAATGCACAGATATTTGTATGGGTATTTGGGCCTAACGGATTAGACCTTGGGGGAACTGTTGAAGCTAGTGGTGGATTTTATGCTGACATTGGAGATGCAAGCATTAAGGGAACCATTACGCTTAGTGGTTCAGTTATAGCAAACAATATAAAAGTAACAGGTGATTCTACTGTAAATAGTGAAGAATTAGAAGACGAAGGGGTAGCCCCTGATGTAGTTGAAGAGTATAGGATAAGCATATGGGGAGATTAGACCAAAGAATTTTAAAGGTAGTGATGGAAAATGCTTAAGAAGAAGGCTTTTCACCAGGATGGATTCACATTAATAGAGGTTCTAGTTGCTCTTACTATTTTGACTATCATTATAGTATCTTTTACAACCCTGTTTACTAGCAGTTATATACATATTATGTCTGCGGGTAATAAGAGTAAGGCAAACTATGAAGTTCAAAAGGACATGGAATCTAAGATAGCAGATGAAGGGGCTGATACCCACTATATTTTAGGTGTCAACTTTGATGGTTTTTATTTGGATATTCCAGGAGGACTTATTAATATTATAAAACCGCAAGGTGAAAGATCTTCAAAAGCTTCTGCATTTCTTCCTATAGTTGTTATTATAGATCCAGACCCTAAATACCTTGTAAAGATTGGCGAATCACAGGTAATTACTGTTAATATATTTGCTAGAAATGCTAATGGAATGAGCGTTAAAGCAGAGTATATCAGAGAATCAAGCGAAACTCCTATTGCTGTATCTAATACCGAAACCATTTCGAATAATGGAGTAGATTCAGATTTAACTTTAACTATTGACGACTATGGAGATGACGATGATTTTGATAATAAAGTATTTATAGAAGACATAATTAGGGTAACTATCTTCGATGATAATAATGAAAGCAGCTACGAGGCCTTATATAGGATATTTATTCCTACATTTTTAGCAGCTGGACCTGCCAACAAATTATTTGTTTCTGCAATAGGTGAAGATTGGAATTCAAATACATATACAACTGACGGCAAGAATATATATGGAGTTTCTAAGGTACCATCAGGTTTTCTAGCTGTAGGAGAATCTGGTGTTATATCCACTTCAGATGATGGGGTTTCATGGACAAAACGAAGGTATAATATTTTGAATGGCAGCAATCTAAAAGATGTGGCTGGTAATTCTAATACTATCATTGCTGTAGGAGAAAGTGGAACTATATTATACTCCAACGATCAAGGGGTAACGTGGAACGATTACGATGATGAGGGTATAGAGATAACTAATAATATTAATTCTGTTACATGGGGTAATAGTATGTTTGTTGCAGTAGGTGATGGTATTCTAACTTCAAGTGATGGTATTAATTGGACTGTTTCACAAGAAGTATATAGCTTAAACTCTGTAGCATCAGTATCAAACGATGTAATTGAAGGTGTTGATTTTGTAGCTGTTGGTGACGATGGAATTATTTTAACTGCAACTAAATCTACATCTACAAGTGACTTAACTTGGACAGAAACAGACTTTGGCGGTTCAGACCTTAAAAGTGTTACTGCTAGTGATGACGGTACATTAGTAGCTGTTGGAGAAGGGGGAAAAATTATCTATTATTTTGATGATGATACCTGGAATGAGATTAATGTAACCACGAACACATTAAATTCTGTTACCTGGGCTTTTAGTACATTTGTAGCTGTTGGGGATAATGGAGCAGTTCTTACTTCACCTGATGGAATTTATTGGACAGTTGAAACCTCAGACATTACGGATCATTTATATAGTGTAACTGGTAGAGATTGATGAGAGGTTATTTTATGAAAAAGACTACTTATGTTAAAAGTGAAAAAGGTTTCTCTCTTATAGAGTTAATTCTAACTCTAGCTCTTTTGGGTATTGTACTAGCTGTGGGCTATAACTTTTTTTTCTTTGGGCAAAGGTCATTTGCTATGGGAGAAGCGCAATCAGTTATCCAAAGTAGTGCTCGTAATACTGCAGCCATTATAACAAAGGACTTACGCAATGCCACAGAGATTACTCTTTTAGAAAGCAACCCCAGTATCGTTCCCGACGATAAAAGAGCTTTTTATCTAGATGGAAACATAATTTATCAAAAAGTCGGTACCTCAAATTTATATCAAACCGAAGCTTTTTTAGCTTCGGATGGTTTAAGCTTTAAACTGTCAGAAATTAATCTAAGTGATAAGTATAAACGATATGTATTAACCTTTACTATTATTGGTGAAAAAGAAGGTAAAAGCTATGAAATAGTGTCAAATATTCTTCTAAATAATGCTAAAATTTTAGGAGATTCGCTTGACAATACCAAGAATTTCATAGCTATAGAATACAAGAAATAGAAAGGGGACGGTTTAAAATTGGCAAATATTCATGATTTATTAAGAACTGCAGTTGATAGAGGTGCGTCCGATTTACACATAAAAGTGGGGATTGCACCTTTTATAAGGATAAATGGTGTATTAGAGACGCTAGATTTGCCTCCCCTTAGTTCAGATGATACATTAGGACTCTTAAATCAGGTTCAGGTTAATCCAGACAAACTGGAAATATTTAAGCAAACGGGTGAGATAGACTTTTCATATACCTGTAAAGAATTAGGATATTTCCGCATAAATGCATATAAATACAGGGATGCAGTAGGTATTGCATTTAGGGTAATAAATAGTGTTATACCCTCTATCAATGAATTAGGCCTTCCTGAATCTATTAAGATTCTTGCAAGACGTTCGTCTGGGCTCATCTTAGTTACTGGGCCTACCGGCATCGGTAAATCCACCACATTAGCAGCAATGATAGACTTAATAAATAAGGAAAAGTTTTGTCATATCGTAACCTTAGAAGATCCCATTGAATATCTTCATACACATAAGAAAAGTATTGTAACTCAAAGAGAGATTGGTAGAGACAGTAAAAGCTTCCCCAATGCTCTGCGAGCATCCCTACGCCAAGATCCAGATGTAATTATGGTAGGAGAAATGAGGGATTTAGAGACCATATCAATTGCAATTACTGCAGCCGAGACGGGACATTTAGTAATGGCTTCATTACATACAAAGGATGCTGCTCAAACTGTGGCACGTATCATAGATGTATTTCCTTCCAGCCAGCAGGAACAAATACGAGTCCAATTGGCAAACACACTAGCTGGTATCATCTCCCAAAGACTTATCAAACGAGCTGATGGAAGGGGCAGAATAGCTGCTGTTGAAATTTTGTTATGTACCCCTGCTATTCGTAACCTTATAAGAAATAATAAAATCCACCAGATTTATTCGTCAATACAGACAGGCTCCAAATATGGAATGCAGACCCTTGACAGTCAATTACAGATATATTATGAGAGGGGTATTATAGTAGCTGAGGATGCATTAGAGTATGCTGTTGATCAAGAAGCAATGATAACTTATTTATATGGCAAGGGTAGTAAGGTTTTTAGTAATCATGGTGTGGGGGTGAATAATAGATGAGAAAGAGAGCATTAATTCTCTTGATTTTTTTTGCAATGACCTTTTTATGTGTCAGCACAGTTGATGCAGCTGTCACTAATCAGGACAAGTATGATGCTGGTCAGAGGATGGTAAATCTTGAAATTGTTACAGGTTTTCCAGATGGCTCACTTGGACTTGAGCAAAGTATTACTAGGGCTCAGTTTGCTAAAATTGCCTTAACACTAAAAAGCTTTGATGAGACTGATGCCATGAAGGAAAATTTCACTAATTTTAAAGATGTTACAAAGGATCAGTGGTATACTGGTTGGGTGAATCTGGCATATAAGCATGAGATTATTATAGGGGACCCGTCTGGCTATTTTAGACCAAATGACACTATATCTTATCAGGAAGCAGTAACAATTCTTTGCAGACTGCTTGGATATGAAAATCTTCCATATCACTGGCCTGATAATTATCTTGAACAAGGTGAAGAAATAGGCTTAATAGAAGGATTATTTGAAAGACCGGATTTTCCCGCTCCACGTGGAGATGTATTTGTTATGTTAAGTAGGGCCTTAGATAAGCAAGTTGTTTCATGGAATACCAGGGAAGGTGAATTTTTACCCAATGAGGATATGGATACATTGTTAAACACAATGTTAGAGGACAATGAATCTATCACAGGCCGAGTTACCAAAAACTTCAGAACTGAGAATAGCTATAATAGGAATGAGGTTTGGATAGAGGCTGAAGATGAAAATGATAGTGGACTATTTAGCTTGAGGACCAATGATAATACTGATTATCTTTTAGGTCTAAATGTAAAGATTAAACATGATGATGGTCTAATATTTTCTCTAAATGTCATTACTGAACCAGATGAGATTAAGCATAGTACTGTTTCCCAATTTAGGGAGGCAGTAGATAGGAGACCTGCTGATACAACATTTAAAGGTGATAAAACCAAGTACAGGTTTAGTGATGATTTTATATGCTATGTTAATTTCTCTGAAGGCTCACTTAAGGACAAAACCGATTACTTTGGAAAATTTGTACTTGAAGAGGGTAAAATTGCATTTGCTAGTATCTATGAATTTTTGCCAGAACTAAATGGTGCTGTTGTTAAAGATGCTTCTGCGCGTTCCCTAACCATTTGGAATGATCTAGGGATTGAAGACACCTTTGAATTTAGAGATTACAGGAATGTGTATCTTGTTGATACTAACCTCAATGACATTAATCTTGATGTGCTTAGGGCAGATAAACTAGTATATGGGTTTAAAAATCGTAATAATGAGCTCCATCTAATAGTAGATGGAATAAATACAGGCGGAGAACTTACTAATATTGCAACTAATAGTATTACGGTCAATGGTACAGAATATGTTGTAAATTCTAATTATGCCACCTTTTCAACAGACAGCGACAGCTCCATTCAATGGTATAACTTCGATGCAAATAAGTTAGCCAATTTGAGGACTAAAGAAGTACAGCTCTTACTTGATATGAATGGAGAAGTGCGACACATTCGTAACACAGTTAAAGAGGAGACAGATGAGTATTTTGGTATTCTTATTGATGCCTATGGATCAGATTTTATTAATCACAGGATTTTTAGAGTATTTACCTATAAGGGTTCTACTACTGCTTATTCAGTTGAAACAGATAGTGAATGGAGAATATTTGGAAGTTCATCAGGTTTCTTTAAGTTTGATGATAAGAAAAAACTTTATGTTCCCATTAGGTATGAGCTAAATGATGATGGAGATATTAAGGAAGGGTCTCTAAGGATAATCTTAGATCCTAGCGAGATATACAACTATAATGAGTTCAATCTATCAGGCAGGGGAGCTGAGCTACTTACTGAATATCCATTATATAATCTTAAGAATATGGAGTTTGGCGGAAACTTTAACTATATCCAGGAAGGCAGCAGAAAATTCTTCATTAACAGTAATACACTTATAATGAAATATGAGAAGGATGAAGATGGCTCTCATCATAAAGAAACCCTTCTTACATGGGATAGTATTAGAAATAAGATTCCTGAGAATTCACAGGCCTATGTAGTAGGTGCACCTGGTGGAGAAGCCAAGTTTGTAGTATTTCATACAGATTTTGAACAGGTAGCAGGTCAACCCTACTATGGAATTGTAACAGAGACTCCATATGCTAAGGGTGATCAGTGGGTTGCCAAGATTAATGTGGCCGAAGAGGGCATTAAAGAGTATTATGTGGAGAAAAAGACATCCCTGGGTCGGGGTAATATAGTTAAATTTTTTGCTTATAGTAATGGTGATATAGATATTATAACTAGGTATGGAAGTAGTACAAAAACTGACTTTAGAGATGTATACAAAACCGTTGGAGAAAAAGAAGATGATTATATTGAGCTTGAGCCAACTGGTGAGGGTGGAAGCACCTTCTGGTATGAGTTTACAGATGATACATTAATATTTGACTATGATAAATCACGCTACACATTCAGTTTAGGTAGGAGTACTATTAAGAAAAATGATAGAGTTATAGTTCTTGATGACGATAGAGTTATTAAAGTGATTTTAAAAGTAAACCATATTCATTAGTTGGAGCTTTTACTTGCTTTGTATAGGATGTGAGTTGCTATGAGGTTTAATAAAAGTCTATTATTTGTGTTAATTATTTGTTTTAATATCGTCTTTTTAAACGATACTGTTCTAGCAAGCAATTTAGAAGATTATAGGGTGTATGTTAACAACGCTTCTGTTAAGCTTGATGTACCGCCTGTGATTATTGATCACAGGACATTTATTCCTTTAAGAAATATAGCTGAAGCCATGGGAGCACTAGTGGAATGGGAAGATTCTACTGAAAGCATAACAGTAATAAAGGCTAAAAATACGATTATCTTAAAGTTAGACAGCAAAAATGCTCTTGTTAATGGAATGAATAAGGATTTAGATGCTCCAGCAAGGCTTATTAATGGAAGAACCATGGTACCTTTAAGGTTTATAGGAGAAAGTCTTGATGCAGCAGTAGGTTTTAATGAAAATTCCAAGTCGATAATAGTTAATTTTGGAGTGATTAATGTCCCAAATGAAAAGCCTAGTGGTCTCGTCTTTAAAACAATAAATTTTCCTAATGATGAATTATATCAGGGTGAAACAAAAGATGGAAAGATGCATGGTCAAGGGACTTATACATGGCCTTTTGGTAAAAAATATATAGGAAGTTTTGTGGATGGAGAGATAGAGGGCGAGGGTGTCATGAACTTTCCTGATGGCGCTCAATACAGGGGTGAATTTTACAAGGGTTATATGCACGGCAATGGTAAATATATCTGGTTTACGGGAAGAATAGATGAAGGCATGTGGCATTTGGGAAAATATATGGGTGAAATGTAAAAATTCTCAAACTGTTTATTGATTTAATGAACATAAAAGCAATATAATTATAAATATGGTAATGTTGTTAACAAAAATATTTGCATACGTGAGGCGGTTGAGAATGAAAAATAATATTATTTTAATTGGTTTTATGGGAACAGGAAAGACGGCTGTTGGAAAAAGGTTAGCAAATAAACTAAAAATGAAGTTCTTTGATACAGATGAAGATATAGAAAAAGTTTCTGGAATGAGCATAGGCAAGATATTTAATGATTATGGTGAAGTAAGGTTTCGTTCTGAGGAAGCACTTGCCGTAATGAGAGCTAGTAAGCAAAATAATTATGTTATAGCTACTGGTGGAGGAGCTGTACTGTTTCCTGAAAATATTGATTTACTTGCAAAGAGTGGGATAATTGTGGCTTTGGACGCAAGTCCTGAAGAAATACAAAAGAGGGTCTCTAAAAGAAATAGCTTCAGACCACTACTAGGTAATGATAAATCCATTGAAAACATTACTAGATTACTGGAACAAAGGATACCTATCTATAATAAGGCAGATTTTAAAATAAATACCACAGGCAAAGAGCTTGAAGAAGTGGTTGATGAAATAGTGGGGTTATTAAAAAGCAATGGATAGACTACAGATTGGATTAGGTCAAAATAGCTATGATATTATACTTGCCTCTAGTGCTATAAGTGAAATCATACCACATATAGAAAATTTACATGACACTAAGAAATGTTGTATTGTTTCACAAAATAATATCTTCAAATATCATGGACTGGAACTATTTAAAATATTAAAAAGTTTGGGCTATGATGTAAATATTCATATTGTTCCTGATGGAGAGAAGGCAAAAAGCATAAAGTATTGCCGCAACCTCTTTGATTTTTTGTTAGCAAAAAATTATGACAGGCATTCACTTCTTATAGCACTTGGTGGAGGAGTTGTAGGGGATTTAACTGGATTTGTGGCTGCAACTTATATGAGAGGTATCCCATATATTCAAATACCCACTACCTTATTATCAGCTGTCGACAGTAGTGTTGGTGGTAAAACAGGTATTAACTTTGGTGGTATAAAGAATATAGTAGGTGCCTTTTATCAGCCTAAGCTTGTATTTATTAATACAGAATTTTTAAAAACACTTCCTGAAGCGGAGTTTAAAGCTGGTTTGGGGGAAGTTATTAAGTATGGGATCCTGGATGGTAAAAATTTTTTTAATGAATTATCAGAAAAAGTAAACATAATAAATCCCACCTATGAAGGGTTGCCTGCATTAATCAAAAGTTGCTGTGAAATTAAAGCACGAATTGTTGAAGAAGATGAAAAAGAGCTGACCGGAAGTAGGATGCTTTTAAATTTGGGTCATACAATGGGTCATAGCATTGAAGTACTAACAGGCTTAAGGCATGGAGAGGCTGTAGGGGTTGGAATAGTTTATGTTGCTAAACTATCCAAGAACCTAGGCTATTTAAAAAAAGATGAGGCTAAAAGGATAATTGATTTAATTAAAAAGTCAGGGTTACCCTGGGAAATACCAACCTGTATAAATCAACAGTCACTACTAGAGCTTATAGAAAAAGATAAAAAGCAGATTAGGGGCAAGGTTAATTGGGTTATACTTCATGGAGTAGGAGATGTACGCATCCATTCTCTTGCAAATTCAGAAATACCTATCATATAGGTATTTCTGAATTTGCTTGTATTCTTTTGTGAGATAATTAATTTATACCATATTATACATAAAGTATTAGAAAGAAGGTAAAGACTTGAACTCTAAGCATGCATTTGCTGTTTTTATAGCATCTTTTTTATGGAGTTCGTCCTATTCACTATCTAAATGGACTTTGGATTATTTTCCACCATCTACACTAGCTTTTATCAGATTTTTAATTACTATAGCTCTTTTAGGTACCACTATTCTGGTTATGAGAAAAAATGTAGCATTAGGTAGCTTACGGTTACATAAAATTATAGCTTTATCTGGTGTATTAGGATACACTATGTTTTATGTATTGCAGAACACGGCATTATTATATTGTTTTGCAAGTGATGCAGTACTGCTTGCTACGTCTTTTCCTGTTATTACGGCAATTATTGAAAGACTTGTCTTTAAAAAACCTATTCCAGCAACAAATTGGTTAGGTATTGGAGTTGCCATTATTGGAGTGACAGTAATTATTCAACCCTGGGCTGTTGGCAATACTATGAATCCCGAAAGATTACTAGGTATAGGGCTTACCCTGCTAGCAGGAGTCTGTTGGGCAATATATGGGTTGATTATTAATAGACTTCAAGATGTTGATACTTCGCTCATTACCCTTTGGCAGGTTCTTTATGGAAGTATTATGTTGCTGCCTTTTGTTTTATGGGAAAGACCAGTTTTCACAGGAATTCCTCCCACAGCCTGGTTTATACTTGTCTATCTTGCCTTATTTAGCTCTTTAATAGCATATTTACTATATAATTACGGCTTAAAAGGTATTCAACCTAATCAGGCAGTAAATATTCTTAATACAATGCCTTTATTTGGCTTAATAGTAGCATATTTTCTTCTGGGTGAATCCCTTAACTTAATCCAGGGTTTTGGTGGATTAATAGTAATTCTTGGTGTATGCCTCAGCCTTTCAAAGCAGGATGATACTTCTCCTGCAGTATTAAAAGTATCAGAAGAAAAAGTAATCTAAAAATACTCAGATCAATTTCTGGGTATTTATTTTTTTATAAAAATAGTTAAATAATTAACAACATAGGAAGACTTAGCATATTATATATTACATTAATTAGAGGAGGGATTTCTAATGGGTAGACCAGGGCATGGACCAGGTCCAGTATTGCCAATCTTTGGTGATGATAACATTCTTCTCATTTTGTTACTGCTGTTACTTTTTATGGGTAAAGATGACCATCATAAATGTGGTAGAGATGATTCGTTTTTGATCATCATCATAATACTGTTTTTCTTTCTTTTCCCAAAAAACTCATTCCCACTAGATGCTGAAGAATAATTATTAAAATGAGTGGATGATGGCTTGTAAAACTTCTTTTCTTTCAGTCCCCCAGTCTTAATGGCTGGGGTTTTGTCTTTGTTGGAAATATTTTAACTAATTAGACATATTTATGCAGGAATTTGCAATAATTCCAAGAAATATAATATTTAGTATATTATAAATACGTTTAAAAGGATTTAATCATGGAAAAAGGAAATCTCGAGATTGATCCAAATGTTTTATATCTAATTCCAAAAGCTATTATTCTTCGTCACAGGGTATTTCCCATTGAATTAAAGGAGAAGGTCCTTAAGGTAGCCGTGGTTGATTCCTTTAATGTTGTTGCTTTTGATGATATATACCTAGCAACTGGGTTTGAGGTTAAGCCTTTTATAGTTAGTGAAGAAGAGATTGATGAAATAATAGATAAATACTATGGTTATTCCGAACTAGATAGTAAGGCTATAAAGGAAATTTTGGAAATAGGAGAAGATGATGATAATTCAAACCTCTATAATGATGACCCTTCCTTTTCTGATCTAGAATTAAATGATGCTCCAATAATAAAAGTTGTTAACTCTTTAATTTATAAGGGAGTTATGATGAAGGTTAGTGATATACATCTAGAACCAATGCAGGCAATGGTTAATGTTCGTTTTCGAAAGGATGGAGTATTGCTAGAAATTACTACCCTGCCAAAGGCATTTCATTCATTAATGGTTTCCAGAATAAAGATTATTGGCAAGATGGATATAGCTGAAAAGAGACTCCCCCAGGATGGCAGGGCAAATTTTACATTAAACAAAAAACAAGTAGATTTAAGAATATCGTCCATACCAACAGTATTTGGTGAGAAAATTGTTATTCGTTTGTTAGACAAATCCACTATGCTTATTGGTTTAAATAAGCTTGGCATGGAGGAAAGAACATCAAATATATATAAGAAGTTAATCAAGAAGACCTATGGAATGATCCTATTTACAGGTCCAACTGGGAGCGGAAAGACTACGTCACTTTATGCCACCTTGAATCATTTAAAAAATCCTTTTCAAAATATAGTTACTATAGAAGACCCAGTAGAGTACGTTCTTCCAGGTATTATGCAAACAGGGGTAAATAATAAAATAGGTTTAAACTTTGCATCAGGGTTAAGGGCTATCTTACGTCAAGACCCTGATATTATTATGTTGGGAGAGATTAGAGATAGTGAAACTGCGGCAGTAGCAGTACAGGCTGCCATAACTGGTCACTTGGTCTTTAGTACTCTTCATACTAATAATGCTTCGGGAGCAATAGTAAGACTGATAGATATGGGAATTGAGCCCTTTCTAGTATCTTCTGCTATCATTGGTGTAATATCTCAAAGGCTAGTTAGAAAGGTATGTGCTTATTGCAAGGTTGAATATTCAGTTTCAGAGGATTCATTTGAAAGAACTATCTTGAAGATATCTCAAGATGAACCTCTAATTTTATATAAAGGTCAAGGCTGTTCTAACTGCAATAATACTGGATTTAACGGTAGAGTAGCACTATTTGAAATTCTACTAGTGACAAGTGATATTCACAAACTAATTCTTAATAAAGCATCTACAGGAGATGTTTTTCAAAAGGCCGCAAAAGAGGGTATGATGACATTTTCTGAGGATGGTATTGCGAAGGTTTTAAAGGGTATCACTACTTTAGAAGAAGTTAACAGAGTTGCCTTTGGGGTAATGGATGAATACATCTAAGATGTGTGGGTGTTAAGATGACAATTTTCAATTACAGGGTTATAGATGTCAAAGGACAGTACCAGGAAGGCACTATTGAAGCTGATGATATTAAGAGTGCTGCTATGAGATTAAGAGAGCAGGGCCTATATATAGTAAGGCTTAATAATAATAGAAAAAATTTAACCTTGGCAAATTATTTTAGTTCAGTCAAAGCAATAAATTTAGCAAATTTTAGTCAGCAACTTGGTGTGCTGGTTAATGCAGGTATCCCCTTGGTATCAGCCCTTGAAGTAGTTGAAAAACAAAGTGATATCAATAAAATGCATAAATCCATTAAAGCTGTTAAAGAGTCACTTATGGAAGGTAAGAACTTTCATGAAAGCTTAAAACAGCATCCAGATATTTTTGATTCAATGATGATTAATATGATTCAAGCAGGCGAGCTGGGAGGGGTTCTTGGAAAAATTCTTGCCAAATTAGGGGAGCATTATGAAAGGGAGCATGAAGTTAGAGAAAAAGTTAAGGCTGCTTTGACCTATCCAGTACTTGTTTTGCTTATATCCATTGTTGCGATTGTATTCATGATAGCATTTATACTACCTGTATTTGCAGGAATGCTTGGCGAAATGTCCACGTCTTTACCCTTACCAACAAAAATTGTTTTGAGTATTAGCAGTCTATTAAGGAACTACTGGTATATTAACATAATTGTTGTATTTGCGCTGGTAATTTCTTTGTTACTCTATGCCCGTTCAGCAGGAGGAAAAAAGGTTGTAGATGAGATAAAGATTAAGTTTCCATTGCTTGGTAATCTTCATCAAAAGGTAATAGTGGCACGTTTTTGCAGAACACTTGGTATACTTCTAGGAGCTGGTGTACCAATACTTCAAGCACTAGAAGTAACAACCCAAACAACAGCTAATACAGTATTTATAGAAGTATTGCACAAATGTAGAGATGTTGTAATGGATGGGAAAAGTATGGTAAAGCCATTACTGGATTCAAATATTTTTCCTTATATGGTTGCCCATATGGTAAAAGTTGGTGAGGAAACTGGTAGCTTAGATATACTTCTAATACAGGTTGGAGATTATTTTCAGAGGGAAGTAGACAGGGAAATGGACAACCTTTCAAACCTGATTGAACCTGTGATGATAATTATTGTGGGTGGAATGGTTGGATTTTTAGTAATGTCAATGGTCTTACCTATGTTTACAATAATCTCTTCCTTTTAATAAAGCTTTTGGGGTTGGTATTGGTGAGAAGTCTAAAAGGCAATAGCGGATTTACACTAATAGAAATTGTGATCGTGATTACAATCTTAGGTATATTAATGGGACTTGCTACACCCATAGTTAATAAAACTGTAGAAAGGCACTCGGTTACAGCATTTGAAGAGAATTTGCCGGAGATATAAGACTAATCCGACACACAAACATCTATGGTGAAACGACAGTTAAAATTCAAATCTTAGGGGATAAATATGTTATTAAAAAAGGTACTAAAGTTATTGAAACTAAAAAAGCTCCAGCAGGGGTAAGATTTTTAGATAGATATGGTTCAGAAATATTTTTCTCAGGCTTTGGAGTCCCCCTCGGATTAGGGGCCGCTACCATAGATATTACAAACAGCTACGGAAACATTTATGAAGTTATTATTATGGTTAATACAGGTAGGGTATGTGTTAAACCCCACCCAGAAAAATGGTGATATTAATGAAATCAACTGTAAATTCTAAAGGCTTAACATTGATTGAGGTTGTTGTAGCTTCACTTTTATTGGTATCCGCCCTAGCACCCATATTTACATTAATGCATTCGTGCCTTAATAGCTTTCATTCTGCCGGAGATAGAAGTCAGCTTGTTGCTGCTGGAAAGGCTGTTATGGAAGAATCTTTGACCTCCAGTAACCTGAGCATAGGGGAACAAAATGGACTTAGTTATTTTGAAAATCCAAAAATTAAATATGATATGTTAATTAGTAATTATCAAGATAGCTATGTGATGCGTAGCATTGAAATAAAGATCTATGAAATAGATTATCCAGAAAAACCAATATTTTTTAATACTGTTAGGGTAAGAAGATGAAAAAAGTATTTGATGAAAATGGATTAACCCTGATTGAACTAATTGTAACAGTCACCATCATCTCCTTTCTACTGGCAGGAATTTATGGAATACTAGGAGGCACCTTTAAGCTGTGGCAGCAGGGAAGTGAAAAAATAGATATCCAGCAAAATGCTCGCATTGCCCTTAACATGCTGGAAACCGATATTAGGAGGGCTGATAAGGTTTACAGCTATAGTGGGCCGTCTAGCCTGTATCTTAGTGTTAACAATCAGCAAATTCGTTACCATTTAAGTGGCACCCAAATGCTAAAGGCTGCAAGTGGCCAGGGCAATAATCCAGTTGCCTATAATTTAAAAGAGCTTCAGTATAACTATTACCCAACAGTTAGCTCTTGCACTCTTGTAGAGGTATATATGGAGCTTGAAAGCCAGGGCTACGTATATGAACTATCCTCAAAAATTAATGTTCGTGCATCAGATTTTTGACCAATTAAAACTAAGGAGTAAAGCTGTGGGCGAAAAGGGAATTGCTATGCTTTCTGTAATACTAGTTCTACTAATATCGATAGTTCTTTTAAATGGATTAATGGCAATGACAGTTACAGAAGTAAAGATTGCCATGAATGATCAACATGAAGCTCAGTCCATCTATTTGGCTGAGGCGGGAAATGAAATAGCTATAGATCATCTCTATAATAATCCATATTTTCGTGGTGAGCTTCTAAATCTCTCAACTTTTGATAAGCCCATTCATTTAGGAGAAGGCAGAATTAATAGTATTAAAATAGAAAACAGTTCACCTAATATACGACTTACTTCTGAAGGAGAGGTAGGCGGAATAAAAAGAAAAATTTCTCTTTTAGTAAAGGTAACTGTGGTAGAGGAAGAAGAGATTACTGAAATCTTTATTAATAAAATAAAGTGGCTATATGCTTTTTAAGCTTAGCCAGAGACTAGTCAAGGCAAAAGTAAAGTAAATCATAGGATGGGGTGTCTATGGTTGTTTAAATTTAAAAGTAGAAATTCACAACAATTAGGAATAGAGATTAATGGTGATAATCTGACTATTGTATTATGTAAACAAAGTAAATCAGAAATTAATTTTGAAAAGTTATCTATAAATTTGGAAGGTGGCACAGTAGAAAATGGATTGTTTTTAAATCCCCAGCATCTACTAACAACACTTAGTTCTATTGTAGAAGATAACAATTGGCAGGGTTTAAATGCTGTAACCACTATAGTTAGCCGTCAAATGGTAGTTAGGCATCTTGAACTGCCGATGATGCATGATAATGAATTAGCGGAGACAATAAAATGGGAGATTGCCCAACATATACCCTATGGAGAAGAAGAAGCGGTAGTTGACTGGCATAATCTAGGATCAATGAAAAAAGATCAACCCAATCTGACTACGGTGCTCCTAGCAGCAATTCCAAAAGAAACAGTTTATTCATATTATCAGATTTTTAAGGAAGCTGGAGTTAATTTGCAGGCAATAGATATTGTACCTGCAGCACTTAGAAGATGGCTTTTATATTCGGGTTTTTATCAATGGCCAGATGTTGATGTACTGACAATCACAATTGTAAATATAGGAGATGAAATGATAAACCTAGTTGTTATTAGGGAAGGTGTTGTTCAGTTTGCACGTTCTCTTGCATACGGGAAGCAGCACTTTTCCTCGATCGAAACCGAGGATTTAATTTCAGATGAATTATACAGATCAATAGAATACTATCAAAATCAGTACAATGGACAAAGGGTTGCTAGAATAATATTTACAGGTGCAACTGAAGCAATGAATGGTTTACATAAAAAATTAGCAAAGAAAGTAGAAGCTCCTTCAGAATTAGGGTCTATTCCTGCAATAGATGAACTTGAGCCAAATTACGCAGTTGCAGCAGGACTTTCTCTAAAGGGGGTAGTTTAATGGCGGAAATAAATCTCTTGCCTAGTAAAATCAGGCCCAGGAAGTCACTTGCATTTTCCAAAAAGTACTTAATTATCTTAATCTGCTTGCTTTTGCTGTTAAGCTATTTTTTAGTGAATCGGATGATACTCCAAAACTATATCAAGGCTACTGATAATTTGAGGTTAGACATATCACAAATTGAAAATCTTTCTGAAGAAATTGTTACCCTGAAATCTCAGAATGTAGTTCTTGAAAATAAAATTGAAAGCTATAGTACGTTGCTGGCAGAGCATAGTTCCTGGGGCGAAAAATTAAACGATATAAATTCATTAGTTCCTAGTCAATCTTGGATTACTGAATTACATATGGAAGAGGATAAATTTCTAATGATTAATGGATATGCTCTATCATTAGGAGAAATAGCGACATTTATTGCTTATCTCAATGATCAGCAATACTACTCATCAGTACGACTACATAATGCTACTGAAGTAAATCAGGATGAAATAATCCTGTTAAGGTTTGAAATAGTATGTGGTATCTAATCCAGATAGGAATTTGGGGGTAGCTATGAATTTTGATCTTAAGGATAGAGAAATCAAGCTAATATATCTATTGATATTTCTTATTATAGTAGTTGGAGTGTTTAAAATAGTAGGTACACTATCTCCGCAAACAGCTAATGCTAAAGAGGAACTTGTTGCAAAAAGCTTGGAAAAAGATAGGCTGCTACTTAAAGCTGAAGAACTAGATGAAATGATTGCAAAAAATAGCTTTCTTCAAAGTCAGTTAGAAGGATTAAAAGATCGTTTTATTTTAGAAGCGGAGGATGCAGCCTTTGTAATGTCTGAGGGGCAGGGAGAAGAAATATTGATAAAGTCTATCACACCCAAGGATGTATTCCCAAGTGAGTTTTATTTTACCAATTCATATATCATAGAAATCCAAGGAATGTATCCAGATATTGTACGTTTTATAGCTGGATTAGAAAGGAAACCGGTAAGCAGGGTTGTTGCAGTAAATTTAGAGCTTAATCATCAACAAATGAATGTTCAGGGGACCATTGCTTGGGAAATGTATACTCTTAATGAAAGAAACGTAGCAATTATACCAGCGGTTTCAATTGAACATGGTAGAGCAGATCCATTTAAAGTTCCAGATGAATACCTGGGTTTTGTATTTGCAGAAGAAATTGATGAAGTAAATCAAAAAATCCATGATAGTAATGAGATTTATGAGGATAACACCTCTGAAAATCAAGAGGAAGTGCCATTTATCTACGAAAACAGCTATAAGTTCCCAATAAAACAATAGAAACCTTTCCAATAATAAATAAATAATGTTAAAATGTATTAAGAAGTGGGGGAAAATCTTTCCAATGAAAAAATTGGCAGTATTTAGTGTTCTTCTATTTATTAGTATTTTCTTGAGTCAATCGTTACTGGCTTCTGGATGGATACTTAGGGAATATCAGGGAATGACAGGTAATATAAAAATATTGGTTAATAATACTCCTGTTAAAACGACGGTAGAGCCATTCATTTTATCACATGAAGGGGTTACCATGGTTTCCCTAAGAGATTTATCTGAAGCTTTAGGATTTGATGTTGAGTGGAACGATACAACAAACACAATTTCCATAACTGGTGATCTATTGAATGAGCTTAATACCTGGGTTGGTAAAACCAAAAGGAAAATAACAGATATTAAGGTTATCCGTAATGTTGGACCATATTATGAAAAAAAGGTCAACAATTATCAAATAGCAGGCAGGCCTTTTGCTTCTGGAATTGCTGTTAATCTTGACCAGGGGAAAACAGAACTTGTTCTTGATATAAATAGAAAATATTTATCCATGGAGGGTTACTTTGGTATAGACGACGACACAATGAACAGCTCTGGAGGTTACTTCCTAAGGATTTTTGGAGATGATCGACAACTTTTTGTATCGGAGCTAGTAAACCCATCAGATTATCCAAGATACATAGCTCCAGGAGAGATAGACTTGACTTACATTAACCGATTGACAATTAGAATGGAATGGGAAGAAATAGAGACTGGAGATTATAACAATCTTACGGCAGTCCTTGCAAATTTTAATTTTTACGAAAAATAACCAGTTTAAGAATGCAAATCAACATCTGGGATATTATTTTTTTTGCTGAAGAATACTAATAGAGAAACTAAAATCTAGAAGAAAATCTTGCTATGTAAATTTACAGAATTTATGAGGTAGAATATTTCTGAAACAATGAGGTGATTAAGTGATAAATAAGACAGATTTACAGGAAGTACTAGCCGTAGCAAAAAAATTTGGTGGAGATTTTGCTGAAATTTTTATTGAGAAAAAAAAGAGTTCTGGAATAGGATTAGAGGCTGATAAGATAGAAAGAGTGGTTAGTGGAGTAGATATAGGTGCTGGTATCAGAGTTATTATAGGTGAAAACACCTCTTATGCCTATACAAATGACCTATCATTGGATTCTTTAATCAAGGCTGCTCAAATAGTTGCAAAATCAGCAGGCAACAAAGAAAAATCGGTAACCATTGATTTATCAAAGGTACATAGTGCAGTCAATAGTGGAGTAGAAAAGGAGCCTGACTCAATACCAATTGAGAAAAAAGTTGAAAAGGTAGTTGAAGCAAATAAGGTTGCCAGAAGAATAGATGATAGAATCAAGCAGGTAATGGTGAGCTACGGAGATGTTGTTCAGGAAGTTATCATTGCCAATTCATTAGGAGAAATGGTTGAAGATAAGAGAGTAAGAACTCGTTTTATGGTTAATTCAGTAGCAGCAGAAGGCTCTTTAATACAGACTGGTTATGAAGCTGCAGGGAGTTTTGCAGGTTTTGAATTATTTGATGAAGTGGACTCCATAGAAATTGCTACTAAAGCAGCAAACCGAGCTATTAAAATGCTGGAAGCAAAACCTGCTCCTTCAGGTAGAATGCCTGTGGTTATGACTTCTCACGCTGGGGGTACAATGGTTCACGAAGCTTGTGGACATGGCCTAGAGGCAGACCTGGTTCAGAAAAAGCTTTCAGTATATGCTGGTAAAAAGGGGCAACAGGTTGCAACCCCAGAAGTAACAGTTATTGATGATGGCACAACAAAAAAGTACGGCTATATGTCCTGGGATGATGAAGGAGTAAAAAGCCGCAAGAATGTACTGATTAAAAATGGTGTTCTAGAAGAATTCATGTATGACAGGCTCACAGCAATGAAGGAAAATAGAGAATCAACTGGCAATGGAAGACGTGAGTCCTATCAAAATAGACCTATTCCTAGAATGACAAATACATACATTGA
The DNA here is from genome assembly GCA_001515945.1 of Desulfitibacter sp. BRH_c19. NCBI lineage: Bacteria > Bacillati > Bacillota > Clostridia > Neomoorellales > Desulfitibacteraceae > Desulfitibacter > Desulfitibacter sp. BRH_c19. The sequence continues at coordinate 166,023 of LOER01000032.1, read as the reverse complement.
CAAGGGCGACATAGACCCTGAAGAAATTATCAAAGCTACTAAGAGAGGTCTCTTGGTTGAGAAGATGGGTGGAGGACAGGTTAATACAACTAATGGTGACTTTGTATTTGACGTTGCTGAAGGCTATTTAATAGAAAATGGCGAAGTGAAGGAAGCTGTTAGAGGCGCTACATTGACTGGAAATGGACCCAAGGTTCTTAGTAAGATAGATATGGTTGGCAATGACTTAGGTTTTGCAATTGGTACATGTGGTAAAGATGGTCAGGGTGTTCCAGTATCCGATGCCCAGCCTACACTTCGAGTTAAAGAATTAGTAGTAGGTGGTACAGAAGCCCCGGGTTCTGGACCTGAAATAAGAAGAATTCGCAGACTCTAATCTATTAGAAAAAGAGGGAAGATAATGGAACAAAAATATTTGAAAATTGGACAGGGTTTAGTTACAAAAGCAAAAGAACTAGGTGCCGACTCTGCTGAAGTTTACATAATGCAGTCTCAGGACCTTTCTATTGAGGTATCTAATGGGGAAATAGAGACTCTTAAAAATGCTGAAGCAAGAGGTCTTGGAATCAGAGTTTATAAGGATCAAGGAATGGGGTATTCTTTTTCAGCAGATTTTTCTGGTACTGCTTTAGAAAGTGTTATTCATCAGGCAGTTGCCAATGCTGCAATAGTTGAAAAGGATCCATTTAATAAAATGCCTAGTGGTAATTTTGATTATCCCAAGCTAGAGCTATACGACCCAGAGATTGTTTCTACTGACTTGGAAGATAAAATCAACCTTGCTAAAGATATAGAAATAGCTGCAAAAGCAGAAGATAAAAGAATAACAATTACGGAAAACTCTACTTACCAGGATTCGGTATATTCAGTTACCATCGTAAACTCAAATGGCCTTGATGCAGTATATAGAGGTGCATATTGTGGTGGTTACGCATTTTTAGTAGGTGAAGAAGAAGGTGATAACCAAACTGGATTTGCTGTTCAGTATGGTCTAAAATATTCCCAGCTTAACCCACAAAAGATTGGGCAGGAAGCAGCTCAAAAAGCAGTAAGAATGCTGGGCGCTAAGGAAATTTCTAGTCAAAAAGCAACAGTTGTTCTAGATCCCTATGTGGTGACTAATTTCCTAGGTGTATTATCACCATCACTATCTTCCGAATCTGTTCAAAAGGGTAGATCACTCTTTACAGGTAAAATCGGAGAAATGGTTGCTGCAAAAAATATTTCTATAATTGATGATGGGATTCTACCAGGTGGCATAGCATCATCTCCCTTTGATGGGGAAGGTGTAAGTAGTCAAAAGACAGTACTAATTGAAAATGGAAAATTAAATGGCTTTTTGTATAATACCTATACTGCTGCCAAGGATAATCTACAATCCACAGGTAACAGCACTAGAGGATCATATAAATCTACTCCCGAAGTAGGAACTACAAACTTCTATATTGCAAAGGGAGATATTTCGCGAGATAAGTTAATAGGTGAAGTTGATAACGGGCTATACGTTACTGAAGTTATGGGCATTCATACTGCAAATCCTATTTCAGGCGATTTCTCTGTTGGGGCAGCGGGAATATGGATTAAAAATGGACAATTGCAGGGTCCTGTAAGAGGAATAGCTATAGCTGGAAATATAGCAAGTCTCTTAAAATCAATTGACGGTGTGGCTGATGACCTAACCTTCTTTGTGGGCAAAGGTGCTCCAACTGTTAGAATCAGCGAAATGGTTATTAGCGGAAACTGAGAAATGGGGTGAGGAAGTGAAGATATATGTGATTAATGGTCCCAATCTTGATATGTTGGGTAAGAGACCTGAAAATATATATGGCAAGGTTACTTTAGAAGAGATTAATAAGGATATTAGTAGTAAAGCAGTAGAGTTAGGTATTCAGGTTGAATTCTACCAGTCTAATCATGAAGGTGAATTAATAGATATTATCCATAAAGCAAATAGTGAAGCTGACGGGATAATTGTAAATCTAGGTGCTTATAGTCACTATAGTATTGCTTTACGTGATGCTGTAGAAATTCTCTCTATTCCTGCAGTTGAAGTTCATTTATCAAACATCTATGCTAGAGAAGATTTTAGGCATATATCCTACATTTCACCCTTGGCTGCTGGAGTAATATGTGGTTTTGGTCCTTTAGGATATAGTCTTGCTTTAGTTGCAATTAGGGATATTTTGGTGTGAATAAGGGGGAGTTATTTTGAATCAAAGAATAGAAAAAATACGAGCTTATTTAAAAGAAAAGGATATTGAAGCTTTCTTAATAATAAAACCTGAAAACATTAGATACTTAAGTGGTTTTACAGGCACTAGTGCGCAACTATTGATTACCAAAAATAGAAACTATCTAATTACTGATTTTAGATATATTGGTCAAGCCAAGCTACAATCTCTAGATTATGATGTTGTTAAGCAAAAGGGCAAATTTATAGATGAAATAAAAGAACTTTGCCAGCATGAAAACATTAAACAGATTGCCTTTGAAGAAGAGCAGATGGTCTTTAAAATGTACGAGACATATTATCAAGCTCTGAAACCAATAAACTTTGTACCTTCTTCTCAATTTTTGAAGACTATTAGATCTATAAAAGATGAACAGGAAATTATGCGCTTAAAGAAATCAGCTGCCTTGGCTGATGAAGCTTTTTCTCATATTATTTCATATATTAAGCCTGGTGTAAGTGAGAAAAAAATTGCGCTTGAACTAGAGTTTTTTTTAAGAAACAAAGGTGCTGACGCTATATCCTTTGATTTTATAGTCGCATCTGGGGAACGTGGTTCTTTGCCTCATGGAGTTGCTTCTGAAAAGATTATTTCTACTGGAGAGCTTGTGACAATGGACTTTGGATGTATTTATAAAGGCTATTGTTCTGATATAACTAGAACTGTTTGTGTCGGCACACTTGAAGCTAAACAAAGGGAAGTATATAATATTGTTCTAGAAGCGCAACTTGCAGGTGTAAATTGCCTAAGAGCTAATATGAAGTGTGAAGACCCAGATCAGGTATCACGTGAAATTATAGAAAAAGCAGGTTATGGTGAGTATTTTGGGCATAATCTTGGTCATTCTGTTGGCTTGGAAATTCATGAGGAACCTAGACTTGCAAAAGGTAATGAAGACCTTTTGCAACCTGGAATGGTTGTTACGGTTGAACCAGGAATTTATATACCCGGGTTTGGCGGGGTAAGAATAGAAGATATGATCTTAATTCATGAAAATCACATAGAAATTTTGACAAAATCATGTAAAGATATACTGGTTTTATGATAGAATGTAGTTTGATGACAAACGTCGAATAAAGGAGGTTAGATGAAAAATGATTTCTACTAATGATTTTAGGACTGGTGTAACAGTTGAAATTGACGGAGATATTTTTACAGTTGTTGATTTTCAACATGTTAAACCGGGTAAAGGAGCAGCCTTTGTTCGCACAAAACTAAAAAATATTAGGACAGGCGCTGTAGTTGAACAAACCTTTAGAGCAGGAGAAAAAGTCCCCAAGGCTCATATTGAGAAAAAATCAATGCAATATTTATACAATGATGGAGAAAGCTATGTAGTAATGGATAATGAATCATATGACCAGATTAATTTACTAAAACATCATTTCGATGGAAAGGAAATATTTCTTAAGGACAACATGACTTTAAGTGTTTTGATGTTTGGAACTGAAGTCATTGGAGTTGAGCTTCCTATGCACGTAGAACTTGAAGTCGTTGAAACAGAGCCTGGCATAAAGGGAGATACTGCTACTGGTGCCACTAAAGCAGCTACTGTGGAAACTGGAGCTATTGTACAAGTCCCCTTATTTATTGAACAGGGTGATGTTCTAAGGATTGACACAAGAACTGGACATTACATAGAAAGAGCATAACAATGTTTTAAAATCAATTGATAGAGGTTACACTATTTAAGAATATGATGAAAAAAATGGAGGTGTAAGTAAGATGGAAGATATTAACCAAAAAGTTAGTTACTTAAAAGGTTTAATGGAAGGCATGGATATTAAAAAAGACAGCAAGGATGGTAAGATTTTTGGTGCAATTGTAGATATTCTTGACGAAATGGCTGACGAAATCAACGAATTACAAGAAGTTCAGGGAGAGATTGAAGAGTATCTAGATAATATGGATGAAGATTTGAGTGATCTTGAAGACGATTTTTATGACGAAAGTGAGTGTTGTGATCATGATCATGATGAAGATGATGATGATGATTTTGATCCAGACCAAGACTATGTAGAGGTTGTATGTCCAGATTGTGGTGATACAGTCTGTTTCGAAGCAGACATTTTAAATGATGAAGATTTAATTGAAGTTACCTGCCCTAATTGTGATGCAGTAGTTTTCATTAATGATGAAGAACTTGCTGTTGAAGATGCTGATAATGAAGATGAGGATGAGGATGATCTATAAGATAGAGTTATACTAAGAATTTATGGACCTAACAAAAGTGCTTTTTATAAGCACTTTTGTTTTGCTATTATATTATTATAGAATAGCTTGGCTAAGGTTAATGGGGGAATGGAAAATGTCAGTATGGGAAGTAACTTTAATTGGTCTTGTTACTGGAGTAGTTGGTACAGGCCTAGGAGCTCTTTTTATCCTCCTTTTGGGTAGACCAAGAAATGATCTTATGGGAGGCATCCTTGGTTTTGCTGCAGGAATCATGGTTACAGTTATTTTTATGGATTTAATACCTGAGGCTATGGAAATTGGCAACTTTTTTTCTGCTTTTATAGGAATTATACTAGGAGTTAGTTTAATAGTAATCTTAGACATAGTACTTCCTCATGCCCACTTTTTTGATGAAAGTGATGCTAATTCAAAGTTTATCAAAGCGGGTGCAATTCTAAGCCTTGGTGTAGCTCTACATAATTTTCCTGAAGGATTTGCTATAGGTGCTGGATATTCAGCTGGCACTCATCTTGGATTAACCCTAGCCCTTATGATATTAATACAAAATATCCCTGAGGGAATGGCACTAGTTGTTCCATTGATTGCAGGAGGCCTTAAAAAATCTAAAGCCCTAGGACTTGCAGTTTTAGCTGGAGTGCCAATGGGAATTGGTGCCTGGTTGGGTTCTATAATTAGTTATATGTCTGATTTAGTTTTATCAACAGGTTTAGGATTTGCGGCAGGGGCCATGCTTTATATTATCTTTGATGAATTAATTCCTAATGCCAACCAGTTATCGGGTACCCATACAACTACATTTGGGACAGTTGCTGGAGTTATCTTGGGCATATTAATTTCAAATCTAGTTTAAAACCGTTAAAACTGAATTATACAATGCAAAAAGGGTAGTTTGGAATATTCCAGCTACCCTTTTACGATATTATATATGCTTGACTTATTAAGTATGAATTACTCTTCTACTTTCTCAAAATCATCCTTGCCGGCTCCACACTCTGGACAAACCCACTCATCTGGAATCTTCTCAAAGGCAGTTCCTGGTTGAACATCATTGTCAGGGTCTCCTTCTGCAGGATCATAAATATAACCACAGATTATACATTCCCATTTTTCCATTAAACCTGTCTCCCTTCAATAAATTTTATTTCTGTATCTCTATTTTAGTTTCCAATTTGTTTTTGTCAAGGGCCATAAGAGTAAACACATAAAAAATTTATATTCCTCTTCTTCTCAAAGTTCTTCAACACTATCTGAGCATTGTAGTTTTTGTGCATAATTTGGGCTGGCTCATAATAAGATTAGATATGAGAAGGGAGTGAACAAGCTTTGTCTGTAGTTTTAAGACCAAGGGTGGAAGAAGTACAAGTAACAGCAAATAAGAACCCACCACAGGAAATCTTGGACATACTTCCTGCACCCATTAAGAGTATATTTCTAAAAAATTGGGAAAAGAACACTAGTATTGAGGAGATAAGAATTAGAAAAAGTAGGCCTCTAATACTTAGACTAGCGCAAGGAGAAGTTTTCCATCATGATTTTGTAATATCTGATCAACTATTTGAAAATACCCTAAGAATAATAAGTAAAAATTCTCTATATGCTTTAGAAACTGAGCTCAGGAATGGTTTTATAACGATTAATGGTGGACATCGTGTAGGCTTTGTTGGGGAAGCAGTAACTGAAAGGGATCATATCAAGACCCAAAAAAATATTGCTAGCCTCAATATACGTATAGCACGATCTGTAGCTGGGTGTGGAGCAGAAGTTATTCCTCATATGATAGATATGCCTAACAAAAGTATTTTGCATACTATAATTGTATCTCCTCCAAGGTGTGGCAAAACTACACTTTTAAGAGATTTAGTACGATCCATAAGCTATGGAGTAGCGAAGCATAACCTAGCTCCATTACAAGTAGGTCTAGTGGATGAGAGGTCGGAAATAGCAGGTTGTTTTCACGGGATACCCCAATTAGATGTTGGACCAAGGACTGATATCCTTGATAGGTGTCCTAAGGATCAAGGAATGATAATGCTAATTAGGTCCATGGGTCCTGAAGTGATAGCAACAGATGAGCTAGGTACTCCAAAGGATGTAGATGCAGTTCGTCAGGTTGTAAATGCAGGTATTAAGTTTATAGCTACAGTCCATGGGGATAGTTTTGAACAGTTAAATAAAAGACCGTATTTAAAAGAATTACTAGCCATGGGTATATTCCAGAGATATATTTTCCTAAATAAGTTTGGTATTGGTACATGGGTTAAGGATATTTTAAACTCTCAAGGTGAAAGTATATTAAAGTTCAAGAGAGCTAAACCATGACTGGGGTGATTTTATGGTGATAAAGTTTGTAGGTTCTATTCTAATAATTGCAACATGCAGTTATTTAGGTTTCTATTTCGGAAAACAATACAATGCCAGGCTTGAACAGATAAGAAAGTTAAGAAGCTCTTTGAAAATGCTTGAAACGGAAATCAGCTATTCAATCAATCCCTTGCCTGAAGCTTTATTTAAAGTTGGTTCACGTATCAAGGGGCCTGTCCAAACCCTATATGAACATACATCAGATCTTCTCATTAAAAACATGGGCTTACCAATGGACGAAATATGGAGAACTGGATTAAATAGGCTGGCTGAAGAAAGCTCTTTAAAAAAGGAGGAGTTAGACGTCTTGGATGACTTTGGTATTGGTTTAGGGGGTTCTGATAGAGAAGAACAGCTTAAAAATTTACTTATGGTTCAAGAGCAACTAAAGGTAATAGAATCAAATGCTGAAAATGAAAGAAATAAATACGAAAGAATGTATAAAACTTTGGGTGTCCTTGCAGGAATAGCACTAGTATTGATATTAATCTGATGGGGGAAGGTATAATGTCAAATTTGGATTTAGTTTTTAAGTTGGCTGGCCTGTCTATGATTATTACTGTTATTCATCTTCTTTTGAAGCAGGCAGGAAGAGAAGATTTCGCCTATTTATCCTTGCTAGCGGGTGTAACAATAGCTCTGCTAATGGTTGTACCAGTAATTGTAGAGCTCCTTTCTACTGTGAGGTCTGTATTCCAACTATACTAAAGGGCGGTGGCTAAAATGGAGATTTTGCAAATTGTAGGTTTAGGTTTAGTTACTGCTATCATCATAATTCTAGTTAAGCAGGCTAACTCTCCAACTATTGCGGTAATTCTTAGTATACTTGTTGGTGCCACAATCTTTCTGATGATGCTCACTAAAATTGGTGCAATCATCGACATCCTCCAGCAATTAGCGGATAGGGCAAATGTAAATCAATTTTATTTGGCTACAATCTTAAAAATAATTGGAATAGCATATATAGCAGAATTTGGATCTCAAATGTGCAAGGATGCTGGTGAGTCAGCTATAGCTAGTAAAATCGAATTTGCTGCTAAAATTTTGGTAATGATCCTTGCAATACCTATATTTGCTGCCATTTTAGAATCAATAATTCGTTTGTTGCCATGAGGTGTTAATATGAGAAAAATTTTATTTATAGCACTTGTTTTGCTGCTTTATACATTACCCAACCCAGTAATCGCTGATACAGAAGAGGCCTACACTTATGATATAGAAGAACAAATAACTGAACAGCTAGAAGACTTAAACCTTACAGATATTGAAGAGTTTATTCACCAGATAGACCAGGAGGTTGGCCAATATATACCGGAAATATCTATCAAGAACACTATTCAGGGTATTAGAGATGGAAGTATAAGCCTACAAATTGGCGAAATCTTTAATGGGGTATTAAGGTATATATTTAGAGAATTTATCGCCCATTCAGCTCTACTAGGAAAACTGATTGTACTAGCAATGATCTGTGTTGTATTGCAGAATCTACAGTCAGCCTTTGCTGGCAGTACAGTAGGTAAACTATCCTATGGAATTACATATCTGGTTTTAATAACAGTTGCTGTAAGTTCCTTTATCCTAGTTATTGATACAGGCAGAACAGCAGTTGAACAGATGGTAACCTTCGTACAAGCCTTGATACCCATACTGCTAACCCTATTAGCAGCCATGGGAGGATTTACAAGTGCAGCCTTTATTCATCCATTTATGATGGTGTCCTTGGCAGTAATAACTACAATTATAAGTACAATAGTGTTTCCCATGATTCACTTTTACGCTGTATTAAGCATTGTCAGCCACATATCAGAAAAATTTAAAGTCAGCCAGCTAGCAGGATTAATAAAGGATGTAACATTAGGGATATTGTTGCTTTGTATGACGATCTTTGTAGGTGCCTTGGGATTTCAAGGGGTTACTGGTGTAGTGGCGGATACATTAACCTTAAGAACTGCTAAGTTTTTAACAGGTTCTTTTATACCAGTTGTAGGGCATATGATGACGGATGCCTTAGAAGCAGTTGTAGGTACCTCAATCCTATTAAAAAATGCAATTGGTATGGTTGGAGTTTTGGTACTACTAGCTATTTGGATATTTCCCATGTTAAAAATACTAGTAATAGGCGCCATTTACAGGCTTGCAGGCGCTTTGGTACAACCTTTTGGTGAAAGTCAAATCGGTGAAGCTTTGCAAACAATGTCAAAATGTATCAACCTGGTCTTTGCTGCTGTAGCTGCTGTTGGACTGATGTTCTTTATTGCTGTGAGTATCATTATAGGACTAGGTAACGTGACGGTTATGATGAGGTAGGTGTTTGATGGTGTTAGATGCACTTGGCGGATTAGTCAGCAATATTGCAATGATTGTAATACTGGCAGTCTTTGTAGAAATGCTTTTACCAGATAATCATATGGCAAAATATCTAAGATTGATAATGGGTTTATTTATAATAGTAACCATACTATCTCCCATAATGAGCTTACTAGAGAAAGATGACTCCTTTGAAGTTGCGACATGGAATTTTGCTGGGGATAATCGCCAGTTGGAATCTATCTTAAAAAAGGGTGAAGAAATTGGAAACTTAAATATGGAAAAAGCCTCCCAGGAGTATATAAGTAGAATTGAAGGTCAAATTATTGCACTTGTTAGGCTTATTCCAGAAGTAGATAAGGTGACTGCTGCGGTGACGATGCATAGTAATGAAGATGTAAGGTTTGGCGCTTTAAAAGGTGTAACAATTTGGGCTACACTAGCTGATCATGATTCTACTACAGAGGAAGATCTCATGCCAAACATAGACCCTATAAATATAGATTTAAGCAACAGTACATTAGAAAATGAAGCAAACCAAGCTACTGAAAGTGAAACACATGACCTTGATAAAATTGATAACCAAATAAGAGATACATTAACAAGTTTTTACGGTTTAGAAAGAAACCAAATTCAAATTAAGTGGAATTAATGGGAGGGTATTATTAAAATGGAAAGTAAAAAAGCCAAGGGTCCAAAACTTCCTGAAATTAAACTGCCTGCAAAGCAAAAAAAAGTTATATTAATTGCAATATTAATACTTGGATTTGGTATAATGCTAGCTGGTTACAAAGGGATACCTACAAGTAATGATACTATGCGTGTTGACGAACAGATTAATGAAATAGCACCTGTTTCTTATACATCTGCAATTACCCAAGCTGAAGCAGCACTTGAAAAAAGACTTGTGGAGATCTTATCTCAAATGAACGGAGTGGGCAAGATATCAGTTTCTGTAGCTTATAAAGAAAGTCCAGAATATGAATATGCAGTCAATGTAAGTACATCAGAGAAATCTATAACCGAAACTGATCAATCTGGGGGTAATAGAGTCACTTTAGATACTACCGAAACAGGGAACCTTGTATTAATAAGATCTGCAAGTAATACTGGGGAAAATCCTGTTGTAGTAAAGGAAATTAAACCAGAAATATTAGGAGTTCTTGTTGTTGCAGAAGGTGCCAGCAGTCCAATGGTAAAAGCAGAATTAACTAGGGCAGTTCAAACCCTACTTGGTATTAATCTAGATCAAGTTAATGTCGTATCGGGAGTAGGAAGGTGAATAAAATGACTATAATAACTAATAGGTACACTTTAGGGTTGGTGTTAGTTGCATTATTTTCAGCAATGCTATACATAGGCTATTTAGAGTTAAAACCCCAAGATAATCTTGCAATTATTGATACAGCTACCGAAACCAATGAAGAACAATTTGCTTGGATAAATGAAGACTATACGAATCTTAGCAAGCTCCCTGAGGGAACTGAGTTTTTTATTGAATATCGTTTGGATAGAGATAGAACTAGGGAAAGGCAATTAGACCTCTTACAAAATATAGTTGAAGATCCAAATTCTGTAGCTGAAACAAGACAGGAAGCACAGCAAAAGATATTGCAAATATCTAATTATCTAGATCAAGAGCTACAGCTTGAAAACCTTATAAAGGCAAAAGGCTTTAAGGATGCAGTAATCTTTATACAACCACAATCAGTTTCAGTAGTTGTCAATCAAAAAGAATTTGATAGAGACGAAATAGCACAAATCACAGATTTAGTAATTACAATAACCAGTCAAAACATAGAGAACATTTATATTATTCCCAATGAAGAATTATCGAATAAGTAAACTAACTGCTACTCTATTAGGTTTACTCTTTCAATCAATATGGTATAATATAGAAAATGTATTCGAGGAGGTATAAGTAATGGAAAATACTGAGTATAGAATCGGTAAGGTTAAAATAGCTGATGAGGTAGTAGCTACTATTGCTGGTTTGGCAGCTACAGAAATATCTGGGGTTGCCGCAATGAGTGGTGGAGTTGTTGGTGGAATAGCCGAAAAACTTGGCAGAAAGAACCTTTCTAAAGGTGTAAAGGTTGAAGTTGGTGAAAAAGAAGCTGCAGTAGATTTATTTATTATTGTTGACTTTGGTGCTAGAATACCTGATGTAGCTGTAAAGATTCAAGAAAACGTTGAAAAAGCAATAGAAACCTATACAGGTTTGAAGGTCATTGAAGTAAATATTCATGTTCAAGGAGTATCATTTAAAGTTGATGAAGGTACTGAGGGCGAACCAAGAGTTAAATAGAGATTAATCGTTAAGGGGAGGATTAGAATGAATACAGAGAAAGTAGAAAAAACTGAATTACAACTTGGACAAATAAAGATGGCTGATGAGGTGGTGGCTATTATAGCCGCATTGGCAGCTACTGAGGTTCCTGGTGTTAAAGCTATGAGTGGTGGAATTGTTGATGGTATAGCTGAGGTTCTTAGAAGAAAAAATCTTACCAAGGGTGTAAAAGTTGAAGTTGGGGAAAAAGAAGCAGCGGTGGATCTAAATATTATTATAGAATATGGATCAAAGATTCCTGAAGTAACTTCAATGATACAAGAAAAGGTATCAAAAGCTATTGAAAGCATGACTGGTCTTAAGGTTGTTGAAGTTAATATCAATGTTCAGGGTGTATCTTTTAAAGATGAAACTGTTGCTGAAGATCTTCATAGAGTAAAGTAGAAACGAGGTGCAACATGAACTTTGGGAATAAAATATCAAACATTTTCTTTTCTTTGTTGGGACTAACCCTTTCAGTAATTGTTTTTTTAGCTGCATTAGGCTGGATAGTGCCCATAAGCTTATTATTGGAACAGCTTGAACTCAGAGATGCAAGATTGGCAATTGCTGCAATTTCATTATTGGTAGCTATATGGGCAATTTATTCACTACAATTAGGTTTCAAGAAAAAGTCTGAAACTAGTTACACTCATATAGAAACAACAGATCATGGGCAAATACATATCACAATGGAAGCAATCGAAAACTATATTTCTCGAGCTGTTGTAACAATTAAAGAGGTAAAGGAAGTCAAGCCCCGTATCAAATTACTTCCTGAAGGTATGGCGTTATTGCTAAAAATAACAATTATTCCAGATACGAATGTTCCAAAGGTAACCAAGGAAATTCAGGAAAAAGTATCAGAATACCTTAGGGAATATGGTGGCATGAAGGTTTTAGATATAGAGATAGTAGTAGATAAAATAGCCCAGCCAGTTAGAAGTAGGGTAGATTAAGAGGTGTTGGTTATGGACTGGAGCAAAATTTTAACGGATGCTGTTACATTACATAGGGGCAAACTAATTGGAGCTACAATTGGTCTTGTATTTGGTCTGTGTACTATATTTTTTGGTTTTTGGAAGGCGCTTTTTCTTGGTGTCTGTATTTACGTTGGATATTTTGTAGGTCGCAGAATGGATAAAAACGAAGATTTTAAAGAATTACTAAGAAAATTTTGGGGTAATTCATAAGTAGTTATCAGATAGGAGGATGCTGTTTTGAGCAGAAAGGTTGCCAGGGAAAAAGCAATGCAAACACTTTTTGAAATAGAGTTATCAAAAATAGAAGCACAAGAAGCAATAGCAAATGTCATAGACCCATCTGAGCTTGATGAGCAGGGCAAAGTTTTTGCCCGTGGATTAGTCATAGGGACCCTAGAAAAATTGGCTGAAATAGATAAAAAAATAAAAGAAAGCGCAGTAAAATGGCAACTTGAACGCATAGGAAATGTTGAAAAGACAACCTTAAGAATTGCAGTTTATGAACTTTTATATGTAGATGATGTACCTGATGCTGTTGCTATCAATGAAGCAATTAATCTTGTAAAAGTTTTCAGCACAGAAAAAGCAGCTCCATTTGTCAATGGAATTCTAGACAAAATTGCTACAGATAATAGAAGGTGAAATATTGTTTTTAGGTATAGATACAAGCTGTTACACTACTTCAGTAGCAGTAGTGGACAAGTTCGAATCTTTAATATGGAATAATCGGCAGCTACTGTCTGTGCCAGGAGGAGAAAGAGGACTACCCCAGTCAGAGGCATTATTTAACCATTTAAAACGGCTGCCCCAAGTATTGGAGGATACGGGTCAGTCTTTTTGTTATTCGCAAATACAGGCTATATGTGCCAGCACCAGGCCTAGGCCTCAAATTGATTCCTATATGCCAGTATTTACAGTTTCAGAGAATATCGGAAGGATAACTGCCACATTACTTGGAGTTCCATTTTTAGAAACCAGCCATCAGGAAAACCATCTAAGGGCTGGTATTTGGTCTGGAAAGATTCCAGATAAAGAATTTTTAGCCCTTCATGTATCAGGGGGTACTACAGAGCTTTTAAAGGTTTTCTGGGAAAAGGACAAAGACTTTAAGATAGATTTATTAGGAGGTACCATTGATCTACATGCTGGTCAGTTTATAGATAGGGTAGGAGTTGCACTTGATCTGCCCTTTCCAGCCGGATCACACCTGGAAAAATTAGCACTTGAAAGTGATAAGGCTTTGGAAATTCCATCATGGGTCAAAGGGTATTCCTTTAGTTTTTCAGGCCCAGAAACCGCCGCCCAAAGGTATATGTCAGACCAAGAAAGACCAGCAAATATTGCCAGAGCTGTTGAAAATTGTATAGCCAAGACAATAGAAAAACTATTGCTTGATGCCATAAGTAAGGAAAAGATAAACAGTATTTTGCTTGTAGGTGGTGTATGCGCCAATTGGCATATTAGAAGTAGACTTAAAAAACGCTTAGAACACAATGCTGTGGGCGCAAAACTGTTTTTTGCTGCTCCTGAATTTAGTAGTGATAATGCAGTAGGAACCGCTCTGATAGGAAAAGATCAGTTTGCAAAGTAGATAAAGTACTGGTAAAATTGTAACATAAAACAGCTTGTATTCTTAAACTGTATAAGGGGGTAATCATAATGTATGAAATAGTAAAGAAAAGAGTTCTTGCACCTACAATCAAACTAATGGAGATTTCTGCTCCTAGGGTAGCAAGAAAAGCTCAGGCAGGTCAGTTTATCATAATAAGGATAGATGAAAAGGGTGAAAGAATTCCTTTAACAATTGCTGATTACAGTAGGGAGCGAGGTACTATTACTATAATCTTTCAAGAAGTAGGTAAAAGTACTATCCAAATGGGAATGCTTGAAGAGGGAGAATCTGTTGTAGATTTTGTTGGTCCTTTGGGAGTAGCAACTGAAATCGAAAAATTCGGCAAGGTAATATGTGTTGGCGGTGGCGTAGGAATAGCCCCCATATACCCAATTGCACGTGCCTTAAAAGAAGCTGATAATGAGGTAATATCTATAATTGGCGCAAGGAACAAGGATTTATTCTTTTTTGAAGATGAGATGAGAAATGCCAGTAACGAACTATTAGTGACAACTGATGATGGGTCATATGGTCAAAAGGGATTTGTGACTGACCTATTAAAGAAGATACTTGATGAAGATAAAGATATAAAAAAAATATGGGCTATTGGTCCTGTTGTCATGATGAAGGCTGTAGCTGAGCTTACTCGTCAGTATGGCATTTCTACAATTGTTAGCATGAATCCCATTATGGTTGATGGAACCGGAATGTGTGGCGCATGCAGAGTAGCTGTCGGCGATGAAACAAAATTTGCTTGTGTAGACGGACCTGAGTTTGACGGTCACCTAGTAGATTGGCAACTTGCCATGAGAAGACTTGCGATGTTCAAAGATGAAGAAAAAGCAGCAATGAATTCTCATTGTGGTGAAGGAGGTTCTTGCAAATGTCAAAAATAGTTAAAGAAAAAACAGCAATGCCCACTCAGGAAGCAGCAATAAGGGTTAAAAACTTTAACGAAGTAGCAACAGGCTATGATGAGGAAATGGCACTTAAGGAAGCTAGTAGATGTATCGAATGTAAAAACCCAAAATGTGTGCAGGGATGTCCCGTTGAAGTTCAAATTCCTGAATTCATTAAACATATTAAAGAAAAAGATTATTTAAGTGCAGCACTTAAGATAAAGGATAAGAATAACCTGCCTGCAGTTTGTGGTAGAGTGTGTCCTCAGGAAAGCCAATGTGAAAAGTATTGTATAATGGGTAAAAAAGGTGATCCAGTAGGAATAGGAAGACTTGAGAGATTTGCTGCAGACTTTGAGCTTCAGCAAGGTGTAGGAAAACCTGAAGTCCCAAGCGCTAGTGGTTATAAAGTAGCCGTGATTGGGGCCGGGCCTGCTGGTCTGACAGCCGCTGGAGATCTAGCAAAAATGGGACACGAGGTAACAATATTTGAAGCCTTACATGTTGCAGGTGGAGTTTTAATGTACGGAATCCCTGAGTTTCGTCTTCCCAAAGAAGTAGTTCAAAAAGAAATAGACTACATTAGGCAACTTGGAGTCAAGATAGAGATTAATTCAGTTGTTGGCAAAATGATTACAGTAGATGAGCTGCTTGATGAAGAAGGTTACGATGCTGTATTTATCGGTACAGGGGCTGGATTGCCAAATTTCATGAAACTCCCTGGAGAAAACTTAAATGGCATCTACTCAGCTAATGAATTTTTAACACGTACCAACCTTATGAAGGCATACAAGTTCCCAGAATACAACACTCCTATTAAGACAGGTCAAAGAGTTGCTGTATTAGGAGCAGGGAATGTGGCAATGGATGCTGCAAGGACAGCATTAAGACTAGGTGCAAAGGAATCATTTATTATCTACCGTAGATCAGAGGCTGAAATGCCTGCTAGGGCAGAGGAAATCGAACATGCTGTGCATGAGGGAGTACAACTTAAGCTTCTAACTAGCCCAGTTGCCTATTCTGGCGACGAGCAGGGTAAGCTAAAGGAAATGACATGTCTCAGATATGAGCTTGGAGAACCTGATGCTTCAGGACGAAGAAGACCTGTTCCTATTGAGGGTTCAGAGTTTAAGATGGAAATCGATGCAGTAGTTGTTGCAATAGGACAAGGTCCAAATCCGCTAGTTTTAAACACCACACCAGGTTTAAAACTAAACAAGTGGGGTAATATAGAAGCCGATGATAACGGTTTAACTTCCAGAGAAGGAGTATTTGCTGGAGGGGATATAGTTACGGGTGCCGCAACTGTTATTCAAGCCATGGGAGCCGGCAAAGTTTCTGCTCGAGCTATAGATGAGTATTTAAAATCTAAATAATTATTGGAGGCTACTAAAAACTGTGTTAAGCCACCAAAAGGTATTATCAATTTCACAGCTAACAGAATATCTAAAAAATCTTCTTGAATCAGATCCTCGCCTCTCAAACCTTTGGTTGAGAGGCGAAGTTTCTAATGTGAGCAAGCCTGGATCAGGACATTTGTATTTAACATTAAAAGATAAAGACGCTATCTTAAAGGCAGTAATGTTTCGATCAGACTTCTCTCGAATTCCATTTAAAATAGAAAATGGATTAGAAGTTGTTGTTCGAGGAAGAGTAGCCCTTTATCCAAAGGGCGGCACTTACCAATTGTACTTACAAGAAGTGTTTCCCCAGGGCATTGGAAGCTTGGAACTCGCTTACCAGCAATTAAAGGAATCTTTTTCAAAACAAGGTTTCTTTGATACTGAACATAAAAAGCCCCTTCCCAGAATGCCACAAAAAATAGGGATTATAACCTCGCCAACAGGTTCAGTTATTAAAGATTTTATTAAGGTTGTTCGTAGAAGATTTCCTTCTGTAGACATATATTTGATACCCACTACAGTTCAAGGTGACCAAGCTCCCCCGCAAATAGCTAATGGCATAAAAATCTTTAATGAGGATTTTTCAGTAGATGTTATTGTTCTAGCAAGGGGTGGTGGTTCCATTGAAGAATTATGGGCATTTAATACAGAGGAAGTAGCAAAAGCAATCTTTGCTTCAGAGATTCCCATAGTATCTGCAGTAGGCCATGAAACAGATTTTACTATATCAGATTGGGTGGCTGACCTAAGGGCTGCAACACCGTCAGTTGCAGCTGAACTTGTAGTGGTCTCATTAGAGGATTTAAAAAGTAGACTAGCTAAAATGGAAAGACATTTATATCAGTCAGCTAACAGTCTCATAAGGCATCATCAGGAAAGACTAAATGGAGTAGAAAACAGACTTCATTTTTCTGGAGAGAGCCTTTTAACAAAAAAGGAAAACAAGCTAGCCAATTTAGCTGTTCAGCTACAAGCACTCAGTCCACTAAAGGTATTAAGCAGAGGATATTCTGTTTGTCAGGATGATCATGGTCAAACAATTCTAAGCAGTAATCAAGTAGATATCGGAAGTGAAGTCAAGGTTATCCTTAATGAAGGATTCCTTGAATGCAAGGTAGAAATGAAGTAATATCTTAAAGTATTACGCCAAATTAGTTAGTTGAAAAGGTGGGGATTAATATGACACAAGTATTTGAAACGGACATTAGCCGTTTAGAAGAAATTGTTAATCTCCTTAATAGTGATAGTATCTCTCTACAAGAAGGTCTAGAACTCTTAGAAGAAGGAGTAAGTTTGGTAAAAAAATGTAATTTACAGTTGGAAAAAGGCAAAGGAAAATTACAGTTGCTTCTTGAAGGGGATAAAGGTATTGCTGTTTGGGATGCACAGGATTTGGAAGGAGATATTTAATGACTTTTGATTTAAAAACCTATCTTCATAAACAACAGGAGCTTGTAAACCAAAATCTTCAAAAATTTCTGCCACTAAAAGGAGACTATCCAAAGGAAATTATCGAAGCGATGAGGTATAGCATCTTTGCAGGCGGTAAAAGATTACGACCAATCTTAACTATTGGAGCATGTGAGACTGCTGGGGGAATTGTTCAGGACGCTATCAAGGCAGCCTGTGCAATGGAATGTATACATACTTATTCTTTAATCCATGATGATCTCCCTGCCATGGATGATGATGATTTTCGTAGAGGTATGCCAACCTGTCATAAGGTATATGGAGAAGCAATTGCTATTTTAGCTGGAGATGCTCTATTAACCTATGCCTTTGAACTATTAGCTGATGCTAATTATAATAACAAAACCCTTCTAAAAATTATTAAGGAAATCTCAATTGCTGCTGGACCAAAGGGTATGATAGCTGGACAAGTTGCTGATATGCTTTCAGAAAATGGTCAAAAAGAAAAATCAACTGATCTTTTGGACTATATCCACAAAAACAAAACTGGGGCCTTGTTTAAAGCATCTATCAAAAGTGGGGCGTTAATAGCTGGTGCTAATGATGTAGAATTAGCCGCATTTGACTCCTATGCCCATCATTTCGGTTTGGCGTTTCAAATAGTAGATGATATACTTGATATAGAAGGAACAGCTAGTGAGTTGGGCAAGCCAGTTGGTAGCGATGAAAAGAATCAAAAACTTACCTATCCTTTATTATACGGGTTAGAAAAGTCTAAGGAAATGGCATTAGAAAATGTGAATTCAGCCGTTAATAGTTTAAATATTTTTGGCAATAAAGCTTTACCACTAATTTTCTTAGCACAATATATATTAACTAGAAAAAAATAAGATTGCAATTATACTTAGTATGTGTTATACTATCTGTCTGATTGGACTGATAGGTGGAGCAATATCCTAGTCGGGATCCATTTTCTTGAAGACGGGCCTAAAAATTCGTCAAGGGCACATCGATGAAGTTCCTGGTGCTGGCTGTCGACGCCCAGTTGGGGGTTGGTGCTGGGAGTTAAGGGGGCGGGGCGATCTACAATGGCATGTAGGCGTGGACCCTACCCCCGCGGAGACCCAAGTGCGTGGTTTTTGCTAACGGGCAAAAGGTACGGCTTGGGGTAGAAACCTGTAGCTTGGTATGTAAAAGTGCTAGGTGCAGTGTAGCCTGCCTTGAGCGGTATTAGCGGGATGTAACACATAAGTACTGTATGTTGAAGGGCCCTTTGGCATACTGTATGTTACAGAAGCTTTTACTGCAAAAGAGGATAGAGATAATCGGAACCGCAGAAGAAAATTCCTAGGCTGTTCATCTTTGATGAGATTTATCAGGGATTAAAGTGCGTACTAAACGGCAATCTAGCACTATTTACGGTAACGAAATAGAGCAGCCCTTAAAGGGAAACCGCTATTGTGGTAACACATAGTGAGCTGTTGGGAAAACCAGCTGGACCTAAGACGCAACATTTACTTGATAAATCTCCATCTATCAGTACTGGTTAGATATCCATTTTAGGAGGAAGTATTATCTTGGCAAAATCAACGAATAATATACATAATGCTCTTAGACACGGTTTGATAATTGGTGCAGGAGCTTTTTTTTTAGCAATTTTAGCAAGCTTAGGTGCAAAGGTACTTTTAGATAACATTACTTCTTTAATAATAGCTTTAATATTATTACTAATAATTATACTCATAGGTATTATCTTTGATATTATTGGAGTTGCAGCAGCAGCGGCAGATCAAGCACCACTAAACGCCAAATGTGCGAAAAAGATACATGGTGCTGCTCACGCAATTGGGTTAGTTCGTAACGCTGATAAAGTAGCTAGCTTTTGCAATGACGTTGTAGGTGATGTTAGTGGTACACTAAGTGGAGCAGTTGGAGCAACAATTGTTCTGAGAATAATACTATATGCACCTTCATTTAATGAGGTTATTATTGCTACTTTAATGACAAGCCTTATTGCTGCCTTAATTGTAGCAGGTAAAGCCTTTGGTAAAACTTATGCAATACGCAAAGGTACAGATATTATTTTTAATTCAGGTAGATTACTTGAATGGATGGAAAGAAATTTGAAGATCAGAATTATACAGGATGCAAGAAGTAAGAGGCAAGAAGCAAGATGCAAAAAATAATATAAGAAGCATACAAGATGTAACCTTGCATCTCGAAAGGGGAGGCAGAAATGATTTTAGAAAAGATTTCAGGGCCGCAGGATTTAAAGAGTTTATCTATTTCTGAACTTGAGCAGCTAGCTAAAGAGGTTCGTGTTAAATTATTGGATACTGTATCAATAACAGGAGGACATTTAGCTCCCAGCTTAGGAGTAACAGAATTAACCATAGCTCTGCACTCAGTATACAATTCTCCCTCTGATAAAGTTGTATGGGATGTAGGTCATCAATCTTATGTACATAAACTAATTACTGGACGTTATGAAAAGTTTCATACCTTAAGACAATACGGTGGCATCAGCGGTTTCCCAAAAAGGGAAGACTCTGAACATGACCACTTTAATACAGGACATAGTTCTACTTCTATTTCAGCTGCTTTAGGCATGGCTTTAGCTAGAGATCAAAAAGCAGAAAATAATTCTGTGGTAGCAGTTATTGGAGATGGAGCTCTAACAGGTGGCATGGCATTTGAGGCGTTAAACTATGCAGGCGATCTACAACTGGATCTAACTGTAATCTTAAATGACAATAAAATGTCAATTGCCGGAAATGTTGGAGCACTATCTAGTTATCTAACTAGACTTCGCACCGATCCAAAATATGAAAAGGGAAAAGAAGAAATTGAAAACATTTTAAAACGCTTACCTAGAATTGGCAGTACTGTAGTACGTTTAGCAGATAGGCTTAAGGATGCCCTTAAATACCTAGTAGTACCTGGTATGCTTTTTGAGGAACTAGGTTATACATACCTAGGACCTGTTGATGGCCATAATATCCTTGCTGTTCAACAGGTTCTAAAAAGTGCAAAATCTACTAAGGGTCCTGTTTTAGTTCATGTAATAACTACCAAGGGCAAGGGCTATGAACCAGCAGAAAAAAATCCCAATACATTTCATGGGACAGGCCCCTTTGAATTAGCAACAGGAAAGTCATTAAAAAAACAATTAATTCCTAGCTATACTGAAGTCTTTGGTAAAACTCTGGTAGATTTAGCTAGAAATGATAAAAGAATACTTGCGATAACTGCAGCTATGCCAGATGGTACAGGGTTAAACTATTTTGCAGATGAATTTCCAACTAGATATTTTGATGTAGGTATTGCAGAACAAAATGCAATTACCATGGCTGCCGGATTAGCAACTCAAGGATTTATTCCTGTAGTAGCTTTATACTCTACATTTTTACAAAGAGCCTATGATCAGATTATCCATGATATCTGTTTGCAGAAGCTACCTGTTATCCTTGCCATTGATAGGGCTGGTCTTGTTGGAGAAGATGGGGAAACACACCATGGCTTATTTGACATCTCATTTTTAAGAAATATTCCAAACCTCTTATTTATGGCTCCCAAGGATGAAGCTGAATTGCAACAAATGCTCCTGACTGCTATTAAAAGCGGTGGACCCGTTGCTATACGTTACCCCAGAGGTGCTGGAATAGGTGTGCCTCTTCAAAAGAAAATTCTACCATTAGAAATTGGTTCGGGTGAAATCTTGATTAAAGGCAAACACCTTACTATAGCTGCAGTTGGACCCCATGTATATACTGCTCTTAATGCTGCAGATCTGCTTCAAAAGCAGGGTCTAAGCTGTACTGTTATTAATCCAAGGTTTATTAAGCCACTTGATAGCAAGTTAATTATAGACTCTATTAAACAGACTAAAAGACTAATTACAGTTGAAGAAAATTTCGTAGCAGGTGGTTTTGGATCTTCTCTTATAGAATTATTAGCGGAATATGATATAAATGGGATAGAGATTAGAAATATAGGTGTAAAGGACAATTTTATAACCCATGGCTCACAAAGTCTTTTAAGGCAAAAGATTGGCTTGACTCCTGAGGGAATAGTACAAGCTGCTGCATCAATGGTTGGGTTAAAAGTTGCTAACAGGTAAAGCAAATGGTTAAAAAACGTTTAGATGTGCTAGTAGTTGATAAAAACCTAATTGAAAGTAGAGAACAAGCCCAGAGGGCTATTATGGCTGGAGAAATACTTATAAATGATATTCGTATTACTAAACCTGGTACAAAGGTTGATGATGATTCGAACATAAGATATACAGGCAAAGCTCAACCATATGTCAGCAGGGGTGGACTAAAACTAAAAAAAGCAATTGATACTTTCGCTATAGATTTTACTGATAAAATTGTGATTGACATTGGGGCTTCTACAGGTGGATTTACGGACTGTGCACTAAAGCACGGTGCACAAAAAGTATATTCAGTTGATGTGGGCTATGGACAATTAGCCTGGAGCTTGCGTAATGACTCTCGTGTTATTGTCATGGAAAGAACAAATGCCAGGGGATTGACCCAGGACATGTTTCTTGAAAAAGTAGACATTATTATAATGGATGTGGCCTTTATTTCAATAACCAAAATAATGCCTCAACTCCTACAGCTTATTAAAAATGATGGAATAATAATTACATTAATCAAGCCACAATTTGAAGCTGGCAGAGAAAATGTAGGTAAAAAGGGTGTAGTCAAAGACCCAGAGATTCATAAATCAGTAATCAGAAGTGTAATATCTGAAGCTGAAAAGGTTGGTTTATACGCAAAAAAATTAGAACATTCCCCTATCCGTGGTCCAGAAGGTAATATAGAGTTTTTGCTGTTGCTAGAAGCTAATGGGAAGGTGGAAGCAGATGAGAATTTAATAAACAAAACTGTTGAAGGCAGTCAGCAGTTACGTTAATATCTGAATTAAGAATACAGAAGTCCGAATTCAGAAGACAAAATTAAGTAAGAAAGTGGCTTAAATGCACTTTCTTTTTTTATGTACATAAAAAAGGAAAACTTATGCATTCTGTTGAATAAACTATCAGAGGTGGTTAGTTTGTCTTTCTATGATCTAGGTTTTTTATTTTTGATAATTGGTGTAATTTTGTTTTATAATAGATTCACAAAATATAAAAAAAATAGGCAGATGGAGATGTTTGCCTCCCTGGGGAAAAAAGAACAGGAACTTTTAGAAAACCTAGAGGAGAAAGGCTATAAGATAAAAAAAATCAACCCAGACATATCAGTCATTATAGAAGAAGATTATAAAACCTATTCAGATAATTTTAGGTTTCCTTTTATAGTTAATAAAAATAAGAATGATTACTTAGTAAAGATGAGGAAAGAAAAGGAGTCAATTCGTATTTCAAGCAGTAGATATAGAAAGGGTCTTTTGACTGAGTGCTCTATTTTTAATGTTCAGGGAATTGTTGTTGCAGATACAACAGGGAAATTAAGAGAGTTTAATATTAACCTACCTAAGAAAAGGCTATTACCAAAGTTAATACTAATATCCATAATAACTTTTTCTGCAGGTTTTTACATTGCATTAAGAATTTTTGAATATCTTTCACAAGGGGTTAAATAATGAAAAAGATTGGTTTTATCGTTAATTTAAGAAAAGAGTCCGCACCTAAAATCGCGCATCAAGTCATTCAATGGCTCATAAAAAACAATATAGAGGTGTATTTAACTACTGAAACTGCTGATATTTTATCTTTGCCAGAGTATGGCGTAAAGACTGATGATATGTTTTCTATGTCTGAATGTATCCTTGTCCTTGGTGGTGACGGTACACTTCTAAATACTGCAAGATGTGTTGCAGGCAAAAATATACCGCTACTTGGTATTAACCTAGGGCAGTTAGGCTTCCTTACCGAACTGGAAGTAGATAAGCTCATTTATGGTTTAGAGGAACTAGTTTCTGGCCACTATCACATCGAGGAAAGAATGATGTTAAAAGCAGATGTATATAGAAACGGCAAGATTACTGGAAATTTTCATGCTCTAAATGATATTGTTATAACCAAGGGTGCCTTTGCCAGAATGATTGAAATGAATACATATGTAGATAGTGAGTTTTTGACCAACTATCCAGCAGATGGTTTAATTATATCTTCACCAACTGGATCAACTGCTTATTCACTATCAGCTGGTGGACCCATTGTTTCACCTGATATTGATGTCATAATTATTACGCCAATTTGCCCACATACCTTGTATGCTAGACCGGTTATTATATCCCATAATCAAAGTGTTAGGGTGGTACTTGTTTCAGATTCTGGCGAAATAATGTTAACTGTTGATGGGCAGGATGGTTTTCTTCTAGATGCGAAGGATGAGGTTATAGTAAATAAGTCTAACCTTACAACAAGACTTATTAAATTACGTAATAGATCATTTTATGCTATTTTGAGAGAGAAGTTAAAAGACGGGAGCAGGAATCGTGAATAAAATTCTTGCTAAAGTAACCACAATGTGTCATGAAATAATTAGTAAAACTGTTAGTGAAGGAGACCAGGCTATAGATGCTACTGTAGGTAAGGGGCAGGACACTCTTTTTTTAGCTAATTTAGTAGGTAATAATGGACATGTTTATGGTTTTGATATTCAAAAAGAGGCCATAGAAATTACCCAAATCCAACTTGCAGAAAATAGTTTGTCTAGTAGAGTATCTCTTTTTAATACAGGACATGAGAATCTTGATGAGTATATAATTAATCCTGTAAAGGCCATTATGTTTAACCTTGGCTATCTGCCAGGTGGAGATCATAAAGTAATTACTAGCACTGAAACTACAATCGTAGCTCTAAAAAAGTCAGTATCTTTACTTGCACTTTATGGGATTTTGTCAGTAATAATTTACCCAGGTCATCCTGGTGGGGATATTGAAAAAGAAGCAGTAGAAAGCTTTTTCAAAGTATTACCCAAAAATGAATTCGATGTGATAAAAGTAACCCTTTTTAATAAAATAGATAGTTCTCCATACATAATTATTGCTCAAAGAATTCATTAACTATGAAGGGGGAAAGTAGACAAACCTTTTAAAAAGGTGTCTGATAATATGAAAAATTTAAGACAACGAAAGATTTTAGAGCTAATAAAGAGTTATGACATAGAAACCCAAGAGGATTTAGTAAATAAACTACGTGAAAGCAGTTTTGATGTAACTCAGGCCACAGTATCGAGAGATATTAAGGAATTAAGCCTAATAAAAATTGCCACTGGAAATAACAAGTACAAGTACTTTGTAACAGCAGAACCTAGGCACAATCTAAATATGAATAGGTTGAGTAAGCTATTAAAGGATTCTGCCACAAGTATAGATTATAGTGATAATCTTATTGTAATTAAAACCTTGCCGGGAGTAGCAAATGCTATTGCTTCCTGTATAGACCATATTCAATGGCCTGAGGTAATTGGTACTATTGCTGGGGATGATACAATCCTTTTAGTAGTTAAGCCAAAAGAGGCTGTTCAAAGAAATCTTGAGATTCTTAATAAGCTTTTAGAATGAGAGGTGATCTGCCATGCTGCAAGAATTACATATCGAGAATTTTGCTTTAATAGAAGAAATCAATATAGAGTTTCAAAAAGGCTTTAATGTATTATCAGGTGAAACTGGAGCTGGTAAATCTATACTCATAGATGCTGTCGGTTTACTGTTAGGCGATAGGGCCTCAATTGAGTATATTAGAACTGGTAGTGCAAAGGCCATTGTCCAGGGTGTATTTTCTTTTGAAACGTCTGAAAATAATATATATAATACTAATCTTGAGGAAATTGGAATAACCCCAGAGGAAGATGGTGCCATTATCCTTACTAGAGAAATTAGTGAAAATGGCAAGAATGTATGTCGTATTAATGGACGAACAGTCACTCTTTCAAACTTTCAAAACTTAAGTCGTTTGCTAGTTGAAATCCACGGACAAAATACTACCCAGCAGCTAACATCTTTATCTAAGCAGGCAGAATTACTCGATCGTCTCGGAGGCAAAAACTTACAAAAATTACGCTTTCAAATTAATGAAAAGTATATAAACATAAAATACTTAGAAAAGCAAAAAAGCAGACTTCAAGAAATAGTTAGCAAGGGTCTTCGTGAAAGAGAGTTTCTCCAATATCAATTAGAAGAAATTTCCCAGGCCGAGCTTAATCCTGGGGAAGAAGAGATTCTCGAAAAAGAACTTAAGGTTATGGGAAGTGCTCAAGAATTACAGGGTGCTTGTGAGGAAGCAAATTCTCTTCTCTTTTCAGGAGAAAGTACTGAAACTAGTGCATATGACCTAATTGGCCTGGTAATTGATAAATTTCGAAATTTACGTGGATTAGATGAGAATTTAGATGGGTCTCTATCTGAATTAGAAAATTCTATGTATCAGCTTCAGGAGTTAGCAATTAATTTTAAAAACTACCCTCAAGATCTGAATTATGATCCATATAGAATGAAGCATGTAGAGGATCGACTTGCATTAATAAGTAAATTGAAAAGAAAGTACGGAAATGATATTGAAAATATTATTTCATTAAAGGAAAAGCTCGCAGATGAATTGTATGAGCTGGAAAATGCAGAGGAAATGCTAAAGAACATAGAGGATAAAACTTTAGTAGCTACACAAGAATATGATAGCTTAGCACAAGAAATTCACTCTTTAAGAAGATGTACTGCTGATAAACTTCAGGTAAAAACAATGAAAGCATTAAATGATTTAGTAATGCCTAATGTTGAATTTATGATTTCTATTGAGCCTTTAGCTGATCGAGGACCATTTGGTAATGACAAAATTGAGTTTCTTATTTCACCAAATCCTGGAGAACCTCTTAAGCCCTTAGCAAAAATAGCTTCAGGTGGAGAAATGGCTAGGATTATGCTCTCACTAAAAAGTATCTTAGCAGAAGTTGACAATGTACCTGTATTAATTTTTGATGAAATTGATTCTGGAATTGGTGGTTTAGTGCTAAAGCCGGTTGCAGAAAAACTTTCAGAGACAAGTCAATTTTGTCAAATAATCTGTGTTACCCATTCACCACATATAGCAGCTTTTGCAGATTCTCATTATTATATCCAAAAATTTAGCGAGAAAGATAAAACTCATACAAAAGTTTCAAAACTTTGCAAAGAAGAGGAAAAGGTTGCAGAATTAACTAGAATGCTGGGAGCAACTACCAAAGCTAAAGAACATGCTGTAGAATTACTAAAACAGAGCTTGAAGTGCAGTTAAATCTAACTGCACTTTTTTTATTCTATTAGCGCATCTTTTTTTATACTATCAATGAATTCACAAAGAAGTTTATATTAACTTGGATAGTCAGTATTGCCAGGATAAGAAAATTGCCTGAAGACACACTAGAAACAAAAGAAATAATAAAAATTATTTTTCTGTACGGGTGTCAAAAATGAATCGGGGAGACTAAAGTACAGGAGTGAATGTCATTTGCGCAAAAGTAAGTTTAGCAGAATTTATGCATTCATTATCATTGCAGTTGTTTTAGCCATAAGCTTCAGTCCCCAGATGCAAAGTTACTTCTTACTTCCAACAACACAGAAATTATCAGTTGGTGATGAATTTAATTTACCTTTAGTTTTTCCCAAAAAATTAGTTAATAATTTTAAAATGCAAATTCATGATGAAAGTGGTCTGGTAAAATCGTTAGATTTGTCTTCAGGTACCAAAAAATTTTTAAATAGTGGAAATTACACAGCAAAATTAAGTTTATTTGGTTTAATACCACTAAAGGAAATTAAAGTTGATGTTGTACCACAAATTAAAGTTTATCCATCAGGACATTCGATTGGCGTTGTTTTAAATGCACAGGGAGTTATTGTAGTTGGTTTCTCACCAGTTACAAATGAATCTAATACAGAAATAGAACCTGCAAAGGATCAAGGAATCCAAATTGGAGATATAATTTCCAAAATTAATAATCAAGCTGTAGGTAGTGATCGTGAGCTAGCAGAACTAATTGACAAGTATGGACAATTAGAGAAACAGCTTACAATAGAAGTTATTAGAAATGGCTTGAAAATGGATTTTTCCATTGAACCTGTTAAATGTGGTGATACAGGCAGATATAGAATAGGTTTATATGTAAGAGACACAGCAGCAGGAATTGGGACTCTTACCTTTTTTGAACCCTCAAATGGAAAATATGGAGCATTAGGTCATGTAATAGCAAATGCTGATATCAAGGAAGAACTTAAAGATGGAATGGGAAGAATTATTTCAGCTTCTATTCAAAATATCACTTTGGGACGAAAAGGCTACCCAGGTGAAAAAATAGGTAGTTTTAGTAATGATAAGGTTTTGTCAGGTGGAATAATGAAGAATTGTAATTTAGGTATTTATGGAATATTGGATACAATACCAAAGGATACCTACTATAGTGAACCTATACCTGTAGCTTACGCAAATCAAATAACTCCTGGTACTGCTCATATACTAACAGTACTAGAAGGTGATACTATTGAAAAGTTTGAAATTCAAATTGAAAGAGTAATTTCTCATCAAAAGGAAAATGGTAAAGGTTTAGTATTAAGAGTTACTGATCCAAGATTAATTGAGAAAACAGGTGGAATAATTCAGGGAATGAGTGGTAGTCCAATTATTCAAAATGGTAGGCTCATTGGTGCGGTGACACATGTATTTGTACAAGATCCAACCAGAGGATATGGAATCCTTGCAGAATGGATGCTTGAGGAGATTGGAATCATTCCAGAAGAACTAGTTACTGACTCAGTTTTGTCAGCATCATAATACCTTTAAACATACAGTAATCTTGAAGAAGCATACGCTGTATGTTTTCTTTTTGTGCAAAAAGTAAAATATTTGACGAATTTTAACTAATATTGTGATATTACAAAAAGTGGCAGGAAAAGCCAAATTTATGTTGAAATAATAAACCCAACTAGTAAAACTAATACAGGGAGTGTGGGTTAAGTGGATGAACCAATAAATGTTTTAGTTGTGGACGATAATAGGGATTTTTGCGGCATTCTAGGGGAGTATTTCTCGAATCAAAAAGATTTAAACCTTTGTGATACAGCTTATAATGGCATTGAAGCCTTAAAAGCTATCCAGGAAAAGGAACCAGATGTAGTTATTTTGGATATCATAATGCCTCATTTAGATGGAATAGGTGTTTTAGAAAAATTAAATTCTATAGATCTAAATGTTAGGCCAAAGATTATTGTGTTAACTACTTTGGGTCAGGAAACAATGACACAACAATCCTGTGATTTAGGAGCAGACTATTACATATTAAAGCCCTTTGACTTAGATGTGCTTGGTACAAGAATCAAGCAACTAGTAAGAGGCGAATCAACAGGTGGCGGTTCTAGAAATGGTATGGTTAAAGGTAAAAGCCTGGATATTGAAGTTACAAAAATCATTCACCAAATGGGTGTGCCAGCTCACATTAAAGGATATCAATATTTACGAGATGCGATTCTTATGGTCATTGAAGAAGTCAATTTACTTGGTGCAGTTACAAAGGAATTATATCCTCTTATCGCTAAGAAATACATGACTACCCCAAGCAGAGTAGAAAGAGCCATCCGACATGCCATTGAATTAGCCTGGGATCGTGGTAATGTTGATATGATGAACCGCTTTTTTGGTTATACAATTAATGTGGAACGGGGTAAACCAACCAACTCAGAATTCATCGCCATGGTAGCAGACAAGCTAAGACTTGGGAGTAAGGTAGGGTAAAAATTATAATAAGTCATCAATACTATACATAAAGGAAAACTCTCTGTTTTGAGTTTTCCTTATTTATTAATGTCTTTTTTTAGAAAAAAGGAGTATTAAATGTTAAGGTATAATATAAACCCGAAAAGAAACATCTTTTACAAAACTGCTTTTGATATACGTTATCTAATATTATGTTTCATGGTTATGGTTTATCCTTTGATTGTAATACCGAATCCATATAATAATTATTTTTACTTTCCTAGGTATGTAATACTAGCAATTATATCAATAATTATTATATATTCGATATTGCGAGAAAAAGTAAGGTTCAATTTAAGACATCCAGTTTTTATTCCATTAGGTTTCTTTCTTTTGTTTGGACTGCTTTCTACTGTCCTAGCTCCATACCCATTTACAGCTTGGGTGGGATTCGACATTTATGAAGGAACTACTGCTCGTTTTACAGGATTTAGCACATGCATTTTTTGTGCTCTGTTGTTCTTAATCGCATATAACACAAAACAAAGTAAAAATATTCTATATTACATGGTAATTACAGCAACAATCGTATCATTTCTAGGGCTTCTTCAACACTTTGGTATTAATTTTATTCCACATGAAGATTTTAGAACAGGAATCCGTAGTTACAGCACAATGGGAAATCCTAATTTTTTTGGAACCTATACAGTTTTTATCTTACCTGCTACCATGCTTTTGTATTTCTTTACTGGTAAAAAGCAATGGCTTATATCTACAGCTTTAATATATTCGGGCTTATTAATATGTGTAACAAGAGGAGTCTGGATAGCCTTTTTCTTCGCTTTTATTGTTATTTCAGTCTATATCTTAAGACATAAAGACATGCGAAAAAAGTACCTAACCATGGTCTTTCTACTTATTATTGTTACTGGAATATTACTACCAACAAGCAATGGACTTATTTATAAAAGGATTTTTAGCATTCCAGATCAGATTGAAGCATCAGTAAAAATGGAGGATGATGGTGGCTCCTATAGGATATACATTTGGAAGGAGTCAGCGAAATTAATTCCCCAAAACTGGGCATTTGGTATTGGACCAGAGCATCTAGGATACGCAGATATTCGACCCAAAATCAATCTAGCAGATAAGGTTCATAATGTTTATTTAGAAATTATAGTTACAATGGGTGCCTTTGCTTTTTTATCTTACATATTGTTTCTAGGCTATTTTTTAAAGCCATGGAAAAATGAATTTGGTCTCATATATTTTATAATGATTTTTTCATATCTGCTACAAGGAATCTTTAATATAGATGTAATAATGGTAATGCCACTATTTTGGATTGTGTTAGGTCTATCATTATCAAATGAAAAGCACTTAAAAAGCCATATCTATACTTAATACGTTATAACTTATTAAGATTTAGGGTATTAATAATAATATTTTTTACTTTATAAAAAATTCTTACCAATATGTCGAAAATAAAACCAATATTTTGCAAAGGTTTAGATGGGCCATAGGCTCATCTTTTTCTTATTGTTACAATATCCTGCCTAAATAGATGGGAATTATAGGTTTATTGTCGGAATAAACTGTAAATAATTGCCTTATTATGACAAACTATTTAGAAGTATCACCTTATAATTATAATCGTAGCCTAGTCCAATATAACTATAAAATATAGGTCTTATTACCTACAATCTGGTCAGAGGCTGCAAAAGGGCATATTGCCTAATATAAAAATTAATTTTAAAAGGGAAAGGAGGTTAGTTAAATGTTAAATATTTTAAAGAGATTAGTTAAGGATGAAGAGGGTCAGGGTTTGGTGGAGTATGTTTTAATAATAGCGGTAATATCTCTAATAATTATAGTTGCAGGTAAACCTTTAGCTACTGCAATTAAGGAAAAGTTTGAAGAGGTCGGAGACGAACTCACAACTTAGGACTAGAATAGAAAACATCAACAGCAATCTACTATTTAAAAATAGGTTGCTGTTGAACCTTATTTATTAAGTAGGATTGATTGTTATGAAATATCTAAAGATTTGTAGATAAAATCTATGAAGAGCATATAGAATCTGTTTTCTAGTGAATTTGGACAAAGAATAGTTGAATACAGTCTTATTATTAGCTAAATTGTTATTGTTGTTTTTATAGCAGTAGAAACATTAGGTGTGACTTTACTAAGCTTGTACAACGATGTAGTGTCTAATTGGCCATAAATATTTGTTAGAATGGAGCTTGTGAATGTATTTAGAATATAATGTTTACTTACTCTCTATACTACTTATACTATCACTCTTTTTTGATATAATAACGAAAAAAATCCCCAACATGCTTACCTTTCCGGTAATGCTTTTGGGTTTAATTTCATATACATATACAGGTGGTTTAACAGGTTTTTGGTTTAGCTTTTCAGGTCTTCTTGTAGGAATAGGAATTTTCTTAATTCCCTTTATTTTAGGGGGAATGGGAGGAGGAGATGTAAAGCTTTTAGGTGCTATAGGAGCCCTAATGGGATCCCAATTTGTTCTAATAGCTGCTCTTTACACGGCCATTGCGGGAGGCATTATTGCACTTATTATACTTTTACACAAAGGTCGCCTGTTCCTGATGATTAAAAAAGGTCTAGTGAAAATAGCCAAACCAATCTCAAATAGCTTAGCACTAACATTCAAATCTGTTTGGTTTGAAAGAATGGCTATAAATCTTTCTTTAGCAGATGCAGAAACACAGAAACAAGAACCCATAAAGTTCGCCTACGGAATAGCAATAGCCTTAGGAACCCTAATAGCCCTAACTGATTTTAGCCAAAAACTTTTCATCGCAGGTTTATTCTAATAATCGAGGTGGTACCTTGAATTTCTTATCAATTTTTAGAAAAAATGAAAAAGGCCAAGGTTTGGTTTCTTTTGCATTAGTATTACCCATACTTGCTATGTTAATCTTTGGAATTATACAATTTGGATTTATCTTTTATAGTCAGATTACAATAACGAGTGCTGCAAGGGAAGGAGCTCGTATGGCATCTGTAGGAAAACAGGATCAAGAAATCATAAATAAAATTAATAGTATTACATCTAGTATTCCATTACTAACTGTCTATATGAATAACGTTACTATATCCAATAGAGTTATTGGTTCAGAAGTAGAAGTTTTTGTTCCAGCTAGTGTGGAGATTATTGTACCAATTTTAGATAAAGCTGTTGGTGATGATTTTATTATAAATGCAAAATCAACAATGCGAAACCAAGCAATAAATTAGTTAGAAGTTTTTGTATTAAATGTTCTAAGAGGTGAAAACATTGAACAGTTTTTATAGTAAACAGGATGAAAGAGGTCAAGCTCTCGTAGAATTTTCATTGATTTTACCTTTGCTTTTATTATTAATATTTGGAATTATACAATTTGGTATTATTTTTAGTTGTTATATTTTAGTTAATAGTGCTTCAAAAGAAGCTGTGCGAATATCTGCTGTAACAGACTTGAATGATACTGACCATGAAGCAATTAATAAAATAACCCAAATAACATCTCCATTTCCATTTTTAAATATTAAAAGTATAGATATCTCCCCTGAACCTAGTGCTCGTATTCAAGGAGAAGATGTAATGGTTATGATTGATGCTTCAGTTGGTCTAATTGTACCACTAGTATTAAATGAAGAAATAGATTTTCCTATAATAAGTGCAAGAATGAGATATGAACCACATAGTCTAATAATTGAAGGCTCAGAAGAATTTGTTCTTGAAGAATTAAGCTTAAATCAGTCGGGTGATAAACTTCGAGTTAGCGTTGAATTATTAGATGGAGCTGGAAATCCCATTGGAGATGCTTTAATATATCTTGAAATTGATTATGAGGGTACTGTTATCGAAGGAGGAGCATTTACTTTGACAACTAATACCAACCATGGTAAAGATCAAGAGGTTGTGGACTTTAACAATAATAACAAAGGTACTTATACTGTTACTTTATATAGTATAACAACTTCAGACGGAACAATATATGAACAAATATACACTGATAGTGTTTATGTGAAGTAAATAACGAAATAGATGGTCAAGGGGGCAGTTTTAGTGAAACTAAAGAATACTATAGTAAAAAACAATAAAGGAGCAGTTCTTGTTATTGTTGCAGCATCCATGATCTTATTGTTGGGGCTAACAGCGTTAGTTACGGATGTGGGCTACCTTTACTTCCAAAAGAGGAATATGCAAAATGGAGCTGATGCTGCTGCTCTAGCTGCAGCATGGGAATTGCCAAGTGGCAATATTCAAACAATGGCCTCAGACTATATAGCAAAGCATAGTATTACTGGTGTTGTATATGCTCAAGCACAGAATAATAGTACTGAGGTAAGAGTTGATGTAATGGATTCTTATCCACGCCTCTTTGGTAGAGTTTTTGGTAGTTCTGATTATATAGTAAGTGCTGTAGCAACTGCAAGACAAAGAGTCACAATCGGTGGATTTCAACCTTTTGCTCCACATCCCAAAAACTATACATATGAACCGTTATCCTGTTCCTCCAATGTAGAACCTATTCTAACTATAGAAGACCATGAATTTCTTAAAGGTCGAGATATTAATAGTTTAGACAAGAAGTATTATTATTATTTTGATACAGATACAAATACAGGTCACTATTATCATGCGGGGGACCCAATTTTAAATGACTATACATATGTTGGATATGATCCTTATACTGATAAAACACAACGGCTAGAAAATTTTAAAACTGCAGTTATTCTAAATGTGATCATTGGAATTATTGTAGATGCCCAAGGGTTAACAGATAGTGCTAATTATGGACTATTAGATATGACAGGACTTAAACCAGCTGCAGGTAAAAATAATCTAGAGTGGTGGATTACAAATCCTGATGAATTTGAAATAGAAGAAACTACTAGTTTAACTCAAGATACTGAACCTGGTAAAGCAAATAAAATATTTCAAAGTAATTATGAGGATGGCCTTTCTCCTATAGATTATATGCTGGATCAGTCTGGTGGGGAATACTTCATAATTTTGCCTCACCCATCAGTAGCTTTAAATGCACCTCATTCACCTATAGTACCTGGTGATTATCTCATAGCTAAAATAAACACCGATCCAGATGATTATAGCTGTGATGACTTTAGATTAACAGGTAAAATAATCCACATTTATAACCCATATAATCCTGATGACCAAATTCTATTACAACAAGCAGGAATAAGAAAAAATAGTCCATTTCTAATAAAAAATCATTAAAAATATACCTTACTGAAAGGAGTGTCCAGTTCATTGAAACTTAATAAACGCATATTAATATTTGCTATTATCTTAGGTCTTATTACTGCAGTAGCCTTAAACTTTTATATTAAAAGCCTTGACAAACCTGCTTTAGTTGCTGTTCCCCATTCTGAAGTAATTATAGCAAAGACTACAATACCTGCCTATATTAGGATTACTGAAGAGATGTTGGACAAGCAATCAATGCCATCTGATGCTGTCCATCCTGAGGCAATAACCAGTATGGATAATGTAGTAGGAGGAATTTCAAAATCTGAGATTATTAAGGGAGAGCAGGTGCTATCAGGTAGAGTAGTGATGGATGAAACAAAAGCTACATTATCATATAGAATACCTGAAAACATGCGTGCTTTTACAATTCCAATAGGAGAGGTTAGCGGAGTAGCAGGTTTTATTTCTCCAGGGGACAAGGTTGACATACTAATATCTTACTCTGATGAAAAGATTAATGATGAGCTTACTACATACACCATGTTTCAAAACATGGAAATTTTAGCTACTGGTGAACAGACCCAGCCCAAAGATGATGCTACGAGAAGTGTAGTGAGTACATTAACTTTACTAGTTACGCCTGAAGAGGCTGAAGTACTAGTCTATTCCCTACAAAGCGGAACTTTCCATCTAACACTTCGTTCACCAGTAGATACTTCTACGGCTGATGTAGACAGTTTCAATTCTACCAATTTCGATTCATTCAGAGAGAGGTGATAGATATGGAAGTTATAAAGGTTGTAGTAGTCGAAAAGGATCAAGAGGAAAGGGTAGCTATCACCAATATGCTATCTAATGTTGAATACATTAAGGTTATAGGTGATGCTGAGAATCAGGAGCAAACCTTTGACTTACTGGAAAACTCTGATCCCGATGTGTTAATTATTGGCGTGGACATAGATGAAAATGGTTACAAGCTAGCTGAAAAAATAGCAGGAGAATATCCTGGAATCTGTACAATAATAGCTGAAACAGAGATGGGTGAAGAAACCTTAAGAAAAGCTATGTTTGTAGGTGCAAAGGATGTGATAGTTCAGCCCTTTACACCCTCGAGGCTTGTTGATTCCATTTATCGTAGCTACCAGACAGAGAAAAAGAAACAGGGTGTTCAAAGGGATAAAAATCCCACACTTAGAAAACAGGCAAAACAGGGGCAGGTTATTACAGTTTTTAGTACAAAGGGTGGAGTGGGTAAAACCTTTGTTTCTACAAATCTAGCTGTTTCACTTGCAGAAGTAACAGGAGAAAAAGTTGTTTTGGTTGATTTGGATTTAGATTTTGGCAATGCTGCATTAGCCTTAAATATTATGCCTAGATATACAATATCAGATATTATCAATGACATTCGTAATTTAGATAGAGATTTAATGGAAAGCTATTTAATTCCCCATAAGTCAGGAATTAAAGTTCTACCAGCTAATTCTACACCCCAGATAACTGAATTTATTACTGCAGATCATATTCAAATTATCTTAAGGATACTTCAGAGTAGCTTTGACTATGTAGTGGTAGATATGCCTGCAAGGTTTTATGAACCAGTTATGCCTGCTTTTCAGGCAGCAGATATACTCATGTTAATAACTACACCAGATGTTGCTACCTTGCGTAATATCAAGGCATCTCTTTTAACCTTACATGATTTGAATTATCCGAGAAAGAAAATAAAAATACTCTTAAACAGGGCTGAATCAAGGGGAGAAATAAGGGTAAAGGATGTTGAGACAACTTTAAATACTAGCCTTGCAGGTATTATTCCTGCGGAATATAAGATGGTACTCTCCTCATTAAATAAAGGTGACCCAGTAGTATCACTATATCCTCGTGCAAAGATAAGCAGAAACTTTTTAGAGCTCGCTCGGAAAAGTATGAGTAATGAAAATGGTCAGTTGAAAGTAAATTAGTATAAAATCCTTTACAAAAGGTGGGATATAAGTGTTATCAAATGATCTTACTCTAAATGGTTCCAAAAGGCCCAAACCGGTAGAAAATATTGTTAACAAAAGAAAGGAATTAGAAGAGATAGCCTCAACTACTTTAGGATATGTCATAGATAGTATTGGTAACAAACAGATAGAGACCCTTCAGAGAAAAGAAATTATTGAACAAATCAATGACAGTTTACATAGTACCCTTGAAGAACAAAATAGGCACCTGTCTCACCCTGATAAACAAAAGATAGTAAATACAGTTGTTGATGAGATCCTTGGGTTTGGCCCTATAACTCCATTAATTAATGATCCAACTGTTACGGAAATCATGGTAAATGGTCCCCAAAAGATTTATGTGGAAAGAGAGGGTAAAATTTATAAAACAGAAATAACCTTTAGAAATGATTCCCATGTAATGCATATCATAGACAAGATTATCACTCCCTTAGGTAGAAGAGTAGATGAAGGCTCTCCCATGGTGGATGCACGCTTACCTGACGGTTCTCGTGTAAATGTAATAATTCCACCTTTGAGTGTTATAGGTCCATCAATTACCGTTCGTAAATTTGCTACGGATCCCTACACCCTTGAGGATTTAATATCCTTTGGAACTTTAACAACGGAAATGGCAAAGTTCTTAAGGTCATGTGTAAGGGCAAGAACTAATATAATAGTTTCTGGTGGTACTGGTAGTGGTAAGACTACTTTTTTAAATGTGCTATCTAGCTTTATCCCCCACTCTGAGAGGATTGTAACCATAGAGGATGCTGCTGAATTGCAGCTCAAACAGGAACATGTTGTGACTCTCGAAAGTCGTCCATCAAATATAGAAGGAAAAGGTCTTGTAACAATCAGAGATCTTGTTATAAATTCTCTTCGTATGAGACCTGATCGGATAGTGGTAGGAGAGGTTCGTGGAGGAGAGTGTCTTGATATGCTTCAAGCAATGAACACCGGTCATGATGGCTCAATAACCACAGTTCATGCTAACAACCCAAGGGATGGCCTGGCTCGTCTTGAAACAATGGTAATGATGGCAGGAATGGATTTACCATTAAGAGCCATTAGAGAGCAGGTTTCATCTGCTATTGACTTAATTATTCATAGTGCTCGTTTTATTGATGGTACTAGAAAAATAACAAAGATATCAGAAGTAGTAGGTATGGAGGGAGATACAATCACCATTCAGGATATTTTTGTATTTAGGCAGGATGGCTTTGATGAAAAAGGAAATATCATAGGTAAAAATATTCCTACTGGGATCATACCTAAATTCATGGAAAAGTTTAAAGCACATGGAGAAAGCACCTCTACTGCTGTATTTAAGGCAGTTGAAGAAACTGATAATATCTGGAGGACTTTTAAATGATCTTCTATTTAATATTACTAGGGGTCTTTTTGACTGTAATTCTATTAACTATAGGCATATATACTTTAATATTTAGCTCCAGGTTGAAGGTGCTTAATAGAATTGACACCTATGCAAATGTAAAGAATAGTAGCTATTCTAAGGAAGACAGTAAAGCTAAGGGTTTTCGAGAGGAATTCTTTAACTTAATGGGTGCCTTGGGAAAACTGTTTTCTCGTGAGGCCTATAAAGAAAGCATCCAGAGAAAATTAAACCAGGCACATGTTTTAATGAAGGCTGAGGAATTTTTTGGTGTTTGTCTAGCAACTGCCTTAGGTATCTTTCTTCTCCTATTTTTAATTTCAAGAACTTTAATTCTGGCAATAACTGGAGGATTATTGGGCTTTAAGCTACCTAATATCCTCTTAGATATTAAGAAGAAAAAAAGAATGAGAGCTTTAAACTCACAATTACCTGAAGCTCTTACCATTATATCTAACGGTTTACGCGCTGGGTTTAGCTTTCCCCAGGCAATGTCTGTAGTTAGTAAGGAAATGGAAGCTCCCATTGCAGAGGAGTTTGGCAGGGTTATTAGAGAGAACTCATTAGGTAAACCAATGGAAGAGGCACTCCAAAATTTATCAGATAGAACTGATGATGAGGACCTGGATATGTTTATTACAGCACTACTTATTCAAAGACAGGTGGGGGGTAACCTGGCTGAAGTTCTTGATAATATATCCAATACTATTCGAGAAAGAATCAGAATTAAGGGAGAAATCAGAACTTTAACTGCTCAGGGCAGATTGTCAGCTATCATTATCTGTGCCTTGCCTGCTGTGGTAGCTGGAATTATCACTCTTATGAACCCAGAGTATATGCTTGTTCTTATTCAAGAAACAATGGGTTTGATTATGATAGGTACTGCCGTATTCTTTATGATAGTTGGCGTAATTCTTATTCGCAGAATAGTTGATATTAAGGTCTAGTAAAGAGAAGGTGAGATAATGGAATATATAATAGGAATACTTGTTTTTAGTACAATAGTTACTTTTGTTTTAATTCTCTATGAAGTGATTTTTGCAAATAAAATTGCAATTACTGAGAGACTCCAAGAGATTAAAAAGATAGGCAGGGAATTGGAAGATGATAATGATTTACGCAAGCCCTTTATCGAAAGAATCATTAAGCCTGCCTATTGCAAGCTTGGTAATATTTTAGGGAGTCTGGCGCCTAAAGAGATTAAGCATAAGGTTGAAAAGAAGATAATATATGCAGGTAACCCCTGGAATTTAACCTTTAATTCTTTTTTAACCATGCAGGTCGTATTAGGTGTTTTATTATCATCTATTTTTTTAGTCATATTTAAGCTAGTAGATATCCAAAGTGACAGGTTATTTCTAATTCTCATTGTGATGTTTTTGTTTGGATTTTTCCTGCCATCGGTAGTTTTAAGTTCAAAGGTAGCTAATAGGCAAATGGAGATTCAAAACAGCTTGCCTGATATGCTTGATCTTCTCCTGGTCACTGTTGAGGCGGGGTTGGGATTTGATATGGCTTTGAAAAGAGTTGCTGATAAAATGCCAGGAGAGTTGAGTAAGGAATTAAATCGTGCTCTTGATGAAATGCGTCGAGGTAGAACCAGAGAGGAGGCTCTCAGGGGTATTACAAAAAGAACAGGTGTAGCAGATTTGTCGACCTTTATTAGTGCCATCATTCAGGCAGAGCAATTGGGAAGTAATATTGCCAATACATTACGAATTCAGGCAGTTTCCATGAGACATAAAAGGAGGCAGAGGGCAGAAGAAAAGGCCATGAAAGCCCCTATTAAAATGCTTTTCCCATTAATCTTTTTTATCTTTCCAACCTTGTTTGTAGTTTTACTAGGACCAGCTGCTATTCGAATTATGCAGGCCTTTGAGACAATGTTTTAGGGGGTAAATGATGTTTTTAGCTAAAAGCAGTAGCAGGCTAATTATAATACTTTTGATTATTTTTGCTATTTTATCTCTGTGTCAAATAACTAATGCCTCTGAAGAACATTCAGAGCTAGCAAAGGAAAACCTTTGTGTTGTCCTTATAATAGACATATCTGGCAGCATGGCTGATACTGATCCACAAAGGTTACGTGAAACTGCTGCCAATATCTTTATAGATTTGTTAAGTCAAGATGACTACCTTGGTATCATCACTTTTGATGATAGAATTGAGGTAGTTGTTCCCATTCAGAAAGTAGCAAGTAATTCGAATAAAGAAGTAATTAAAAATACCTTATCTGGCAAGCCTGATCAACGTGGAAATACTGATTACACAGGAGCATTTGAGGCTGCATACGACCAGTTACAGCAGCTTGACCAGGAAGATTTAAGACCTGTTGTCATATTTCTGACAGACGGAGAGCCTAATCCTGATTCACGGCGAAGCAATGATACCGCTTTTATGAAAACATATATGGAATCCATGTGGGAAACCGTAACAAATTTTACTCTTCAAAGATATCCCATTTATTCTGTTGCCTTTAGTAACGAAATTGATCCTGATATTATTAATAAAATATCTATGGATACAAAGGCTGAAGCCTATATTTTAGATACTCCTTCTGATTTAGCACATACCTTTTATAATCTCTTAGGAAAATTAAAAAATCGCAATAATATATATGACGAAGATTACTTACTCACAAATACTGGAGAAACTCTTAGCTTTTTTGTAGATGAATATACCAATCAGGTTAATTTACTTTTTTTAGATGCCCCAGATTCTGATTATGAAATAAAGATTAAGAAGCCTGCAAATATTGATTTAATGGATGAGGGTATTACGGAAAGCATAGAAGATAATTATCGGATTCTTACCCTAGCTATGCCTGGAGAACACCATCTTGGAGAGTGGGAAATTGAAGTTTCAGGTAGAGGGAGTATTCGCCTGATGGCTGATCTAGATATTTCTCTAAAGGCCTGGCTCATGTCTCCAGTACCCTATTCACAGCACTCCTTAAATGAGTCTGTAGAATTTAAGGTGTATGTTCCTCTGGGTGGTACTACAAACCAAAATCTTGATGTGACTGTTGAATTAACAAAGCCTGGACAGGATAGACCTGAAATAGTGAAGCTTAAGCAAGAAAATGGATATTTTATAGGCATTTATGATGGAGCCAATCTGGCTGGCACCTATGATATACAGGTAAACTTACTTATGGATAATAAGGTGGTAAATACATCTTCCACAAAGCTATATGTCAAGCTTCTTCCTAGCCTTTTAACAGACTTCTGGATAGAAGATGGTTATAGGATAGGGGAAGAAGTTATAGTAACTGCTTCTCTATCAATTGGAGGAAACCGTATTACTGAAAGTAATGACTTAAAGGTTGAAAGCTTTAACCTTGTAGTTGACTATGAGGATGGTTATTCGGAATTTATTGCTTTAAATGATAGTGGAGCTGCAGAGCATGGAGATATTAGAAGTGCTGATGGTATCTGGAGCAATAGGCAAGCCTTTGATCGTGCAGGCATAGCAGAAGCTATGATAATAGTTGTGGGGGAATATAGAGGGGATGAATTTATTCTAGAGAAAAAACTAGGAGGTTTTTTAGTAGCCCCACCAGGAAATATAATTATCAATAATTCACAGGGAAGTTTATGGAGTGTTTCAGGGGGAGTTTTATCTATTCCTTTAGAAATTCAAAACATATCACATTTTAAAGAAACACTTTTTATAGATATGGAAAGTAGCTTGGGAAAACTAGTTAATACCCAAATAGTACTAGAACCAGAGGAAACTAAAACATTATATATAAATGTTGAAATGGCTACTGAACTAGAAAAAGAAGGTTATCTATTACCATTATCCTTTAGAACGGATAATGAATTAACCAGGCTAGAAGCTAATAGCTTAAATGTCCCAGTTGATATAGTTTCTAAAGGAGAGTATTTACTTAAAAAATATTACTCAACAATAGGTCTTCTCGTCTATATTTTAATTGGATTTATGGCAGTAGCTATCCTTATTTATGCTTTAGGCTTATTACTATATTTTATTCTTATAAAGCCTAGATCTATAATTTCAGGTGAACTGTCATATTGGATATCTTCTGATAATCCATGGAGCAGTATTCCAAAGAAGGTTCAATTAAAACCATTTAAAAAGAATAAGGTGATTGTTTCATTTAATCCCGACAACCAACAGGCAGATGTACATGTGAAAAACAGGGAATTTGATTACGATATTATCCTGCAAGTTATTACCGATGAAAAGACAAAAAGGTTTATACAGGGATGGAAGGTACTTCTTAAAAGGAAGCAACCCATTTCATTAAGGGTTAAGTGTACTCAACCTGGGGTACTTGAATTAAATGGTGAAATATATAGTCAAAGGGATTTACATCACAGAGATAAGTTCACTTCAGGAGGATTTGGTTTTCAATATACTGCCCCTAGTAAATTATCTAGGGAAACGTACCAAGGAAAAAACATTTTGGAAGGTAAGGTATCTAATGATAAAAGTCAAGGTGTTTAATGAATCAAAAAATACTATTCTCCTTGAAGAAGTAGAGATAGCTGATAGTTTTTTCTTAAGACTTAAAGGTCTTTTAGGTAAATCATCTCTACCACATGGGAAGGGTATAATTATTAAGCCATGTAAAGCAGTTCATACTATGGCAATGTCATTTACAATAGATGTTGCCTTTGTTGATAAAAATAATTACATCTGCCACATTATTGACTCTATGCTACCATATAAGTTTAGTCCTACTATTCGAAAAGCAGATTATGTAATTGAAGCTCCTGCAAGTACCTTTAAGACTTCTGGAACTAATTTAGGAGACAAGATTAAGCTTATATCGTAAACTATTATTTTTAGTTTTCGACATTTTTTTGGTTAATTTGAAAGTAAATTTACCACTTATGCTTTACTATACTATTTTAGACAAGTTATTAGATAAAATCTTCTATATTAGCTAAAATTCTTTGTCGAAACTATGTTAAATAACATGTTATCTGTAACTTATTTTTATTATTCCTGTGTGTATTTTCGCAGGATTTTTTACTTTATCAACCTTAAGATAGTACTTAGGAATTATTGTTAATAAATACCTATCTAATTTTCTAATAGTAAGGGGTGTGTCTAATGATAAAAAAACTTTGCGATAAATGTGGAAAATTTTCCTATTCAGCCTCATGTCTGGGTGAATGGCGCTGTCCTACCTGTGGTCATGATTTAACCAAAAGACCCGTGATGAAACTTCAGGAATCAGACATAGTAAAAAAATCAGATAATATATACACAGTCAATTTTAAATAAATATACCCATATTACTTTTACATTTTTTTTGCATCAAAAACAAGTCTTGATACTTGTCGCAGCGCATAAATAATAATAGTAGATATAGAAGGGTGGTGGCCATGGGATAAAGGTTATAGTTTTAGTATTTATAATATGAAAATTGAAGAAGGGAGGTAAAGAATGAAGAATAACAGAATTGCAAAAGTAACCATATTAGCTGTAGTATTAATAATAACTTTATTACTCACTTACAGTATGGTTCTTGCTGAAGGTAGGACTGAGACTCCAATACCAGATAACTTTCCTAATAATCATGTTCCTGCATTAAATGACTGTAATGAAATGAAAATTGATCCACCAAAAGATGGAAGATACCTTTTAGATGAAAACCCATCGGTTTATGTTTCTGTATACTTTCATTCCTCGGGTACTTTAGTTGATTGGGTATCAGATATTAATATTAGCCATGTATTTGTAAAAGGTGGAAAAGAAGGAGGAACCCTTTACAGTTATGATCCAGCAATTAAGAGCGATACAAATTTAGGTTTAGGAACAAATCAAGAGATTAGCCATTTAGTTTTTTATTGGTGCACCAAGCAAGAACATGATAAGGGTAGTATTACAGTAAATAAACTAATAACTGATGGCACAACTGATGATGAAAGTGCTGTTTTCATAGTGAAAGTTACTGGTGGACCTGACAACTACTATTCTCAAACTAAAAATTTCGGTTTAAATTCACCAGCACTATTTTCTAATTTGGAACCAGGAAATTATGTAGTTGAAGAAATCAATCTGCCAACTGGTTACAAAACTAACAAGGCAACATTTAATGTAACCATCCCTGACGGAACTACAGATGAAAGTATGCATAAAGAAGTAACTATCACTAACTACATGGAAAATGATCCTGAAAAAGGCAGTATTACTGTAAACAAAGTCATAAGTGGAGGTACAGATCAAGAGGCTAGTATAGATTTTAGTGTAAAAGTTACTGGTGGTCCTGATAACATGTACTCTCAAATTAAATTAGTTAGTGTCAATTCATCAGCAGTATTTTCTAATTTAGATCCAGGAGCCTATCTTGTTGAAGAGATCAATCTGCCAACTGGTTACAAAACTAATAAGGCAACATTTAATGTAACCATCCCTGACGGAACTACAGATGAGAGTATGCATAAAGAAGTAACTATCACTAACTACAAGGAAAGTGATCCTGAAAAAGGCAGTATTACTGTAAACAAAGTCATAAGTGGAGGTACAGATCAAGAGGCTAGTATAGATTTTAGTGTAAAAGTTACTGGTGGTCCTGATAACATGTACTCTCAAATTAAATTAGTTAGTGTCAATTCATCAGCAGTATTTTCTAATTTAGATCCAGGAGCCTATCTTGTTGAAGAGATCAATCTGCCAACTGGTTACAAAACTAATAAGGCAACATTTAATGTAACCATCCCTGACGGAACTACAGATGAGAGTATGCATAAAGAAGTAACTATCACTAACTACAAGGAAAGTGATCCTGAAAAGGCTATGTTAGTTATTAAAAAACATGTAATTAATGGTAACACCACAGATAAGGC
Source organism: Desulfitibacter sp. BRH_c19 (assembly GCA_001515945.1). Lineage (NCBI taxonomy): Bacteria > Bacillati > Bacillota > Clostridia > Neomoorellales > Desulfitibacteraceae > Desulfitibacter > Desulfitibacter sp. BRH_c19. The sequence continues at coordinate 121,180 of LOER01000032.1, read as the reverse complement.
GAAAAAATTTGATGTAGAGGTCACCTATCCAACAATGGGCGATGGTGTAGTGAAAAGGGTTATACAGGTTAGTGAGAATGTTCCAGTAACCTTGAAGGATCTAGATTTTGGAACATACACCTTTAAAGAATTAAATGTTCCTTCACCCTATAAATTTGATAGTATTTCTACAAGTAGTGTAGTTCTTTCTGTTTATGAAAAAACCGACGAAGTACTTGTTAAAAACAAAAAGGAATCTGATCCACCACCAAATGGTTCAAAAAAACCAAGAATTGATGTTAAGAAGTACGTTTCTGTAGATGGTAAGGATACTTGGGATGATGCAAATTCAGCTAGCGGACCTGAAACAACAGAAAATAGTGATGTGTTCTTTAAGTTTGTTGTTACTAATACTGGTGATGTTAGATTAACCAACATTACACTTACAGATGACTATTTTGATGACCTTGATGAAGATGAAATAGAGGATTCATTGAGTAAAGGTAGTAGCTTCGAATACATCTTTGGTCCTGTGGGTGCAGCAAATGGCCAGCACAAGAATACTGCTACTGCTACTGGAGATTATAGTGGGAGAACGTATACGGATACCGATCCTGCCCATTATATAGTAAAACAAGGAGATAAGGTGGACCCACCTCCTCCAAATGTTAGACCTGACGATCCAAAGATTCCTGATCCTGTAGTTGTTGACGAAGTTGAAGAACCTGAGCTACCTAAGACTGGTGCAAGTGGAATGCTATTGTTTGGTGGAATGGTATTAGCAGGTGGAGGTTTATTGCTCAGAAGATATGGAAAAAGATTAACTTAAAAATTATAAAAAGTGAAGAAGGCCATGAATCTTGAATATGTTGTTGCATTCTAGTAGGAGCAATAACCTTAAGGTTTCATGGTTCTTTTTTTATTTTGTATTTAAAAAGATAATATGAAATTATGTCCTTGGGCAACCTAAAAAAGGGTGTTAATCATGAATCGCTTAGTTAAAGGGCGAGTTTTAAAAAATCGTAGAACAAAGGAACTGGTTCCTAACCTAAAGCCAGGTGATATTGCCTTGATAGCCCACGAAGATTTGGATGAGATAGCAGCCAATACACTTATTGAGGCTAAAGTTAAGGCTGTCTTAAATGTAAAAAAGTCCTGCACAGGAAAATACCCTAATCCAGGTCCATTAAATTTAGTCCAAAAGGGAGTACCATTAATTGATTGTATTAATGAAGATATCTGGGAGGCTGTTAATAATGGGGATGAAATAACCATTATTGGTAGCACAATTTACACAAGCTCAGGTGCTTTTTTAGCACAGGGAAAGTTATTGAATGTACAAACAGTTAAGGCCGCTTTAAAAAAGGCAAAGGAGAATTTTAACCCCCAGCTAGAAAGCTTTATTAAAAATACCATTGAATATGCAAATAAAGAGCTTGAAGTAATTTTTAAGGAAATAGACACTTCCCATATCAAAACTACTTTTAAAGGAAAACAATGCCTGATAGTGGTCAGAGGACAAAAGTATAAAGCGGATTTACAAGCCCTTAAAAGCTATATCAGGGAAATGAAACCAGTACTAATTGGTGTAGATGGTGGAGCAGATGCACTAATGGAAAATGGTTTAAAACCACACTTGATAATAGGGGACATGGATAGTGTCTCTGATAAAGCTTTAAAATCTGGTGCTGAGCTTGTGATTCATGCATACAGTAATGGAAAAGCTCCTGGGATTGATAGAATAAAGAAACTTGGTATCAGCAATTATAAAGTACTTCCTACATTTGGAACTAGTGAAGATGTAGCCATGCTCTTAGCCTATGAAAAAGGTGTAGAACTTATTGTTGCAGTTGGAACACATTCTAATGTAATTGATTTTCTTGAAAAAGGTAGAAAAGGAATGTCAAGTACCTTTTTAGTAAGAATAAAGGTAGGCTCGATACTTATGGATGCAAGGGGAGTGAACCAGCTTTATAAACAGAAATTTAGATTAAAATATCTAATAGCAATGGTTTCGGCAGCTCTTATACCTCTAGTAATTGTACTTATGGTATCTCCCCCAGCTTTTCAATTTGCTAGGTTACTATACATGAGATTACGGCTAATATTGCAAGTTTAGGAGGATCTTTGCTTTGAAATCGATATCTGTGGTGATACCAGCATATAACGAAGAAACAAATATACGAAAAACAATTAGGGCTGTGCTTAAGGTTAAGGGTGTAGAACAGATTATAGTAGTTGATGATGGATCTACAGATAAAACGGCAGAATATGCACATAATGAAGGTGTTGAGCTTATAAGGCTTAAGAATAATCTAGGCAAAGGTAAAGCATTAAATCTAGGATGTTTGCAATGTAATAGGGAGTTAATAGCGTTAATTGATGCCGATTTGTGTGAAAGTGCTAATGAGCTTGCAAAGCTAGTAGAACCTGTAACTAATCATGAGGCTGACATGACCATAGCTGCCTTTCCAAGGGCCAAAAAAAAAGGAGGCATAGGATTGGTAAAGGCCTTAGCCAATCTGGGAATAAGAGCGTATGGGGGTGATAATTTTAAGGCACCTCTTTCAGGACAAAGAGTTATGAATAGAAAGGCATTTAATGAAGTATTTCCATTTGCAACAGGATTTGGTGTTGAGGTTGTGGCTACCATTAAAGCATTACAAAAGGGGCTATTAGTTAAAGAAGTTGAAACCCAAATGAGTCATAGAGAAACTGGTAGGTCTATCTCAGATTTTACGCATCGGGGAAAACAATTTTATCATATATTGTTTTCATTATTTAGATTAAGACTTTGGGGGAACTAGATAAAATGGCAGCTACATTCTTAGCTTATCTAATGACTAGGTTACTTGTTCCAGCTGGTATAAAAAAATTTGCTTTACTAAACTGGACTAAGAAAAATTACAAAGGAAATAGCATACCTATAGGCTTGGGGTTTATCCTAATTCCTCCTAGTGTCTTAGTGCTCTTTGCGTGGTACTATACAATATCACCTATAGCCATATCCTTTTATGCAGGTGCCATTATTATTACTGGCCTGATAGGGCTTTATGACGATTTAAAAGGAGATACACAAATTAAAGGTCTGAAGGGTCATTTCAAAAATTTATTATTTAAAGGGAAATTTTCAACTGGAATGTTAAAGGCCTTTACTGGGGTTTTTATTGCATTTATTGGAGCTCTATTATTTTCAGATAGTTTATTAGATTTTATGGTTAATTTTTTAATAATTATCTTATTTACAAATGCCTTTAATTTATTTGATTTAAGGCCTGGAAGATGTATTAAGGCATTATTTACTGTATCTGTTTTCTTATTATTCATGGCATTTATTTTAAACAATACTAGTATAGTATTATTATATCCTTTGTTAGGTTGTATCCTTGCGTATGCACCCTTTGATCTTAAAGCTAAATCTATGCTTGGAGATGCTGGCTCTAATTTTATTGGTATGAGTGTTGGTATAGTAAGCGTCTTAGTATTACCTTTTTTAATGAATATTCTAATAGTTCTTGTTTTAATAATGCTACACTGGTATACTGAAAAGAAATCTTTAAATTCTCTTATAGAAAGTAATCAGTTCCTAAGCCACTTAGATCATTGGGGTAGGAGCTAATTATTATATATAATAATTCAGGGGAGGGACCTAAAAATGATATCCAAGAAAATCGGACAGGTATTAGAAATTGAGAAAGAAAATGCTGATATACAATGGATAAAGGTTACTATAGATGAGCAATTATTTTCTGCAATTAATTATCCAACTGCAACAGGAACTGTTAAGCCTGGAGATGAAGTTGTCTTAAATACTACAGCTGTTGAACATGGTCTTGGTACAGGTGGGTACCATATTGTAATGCTAAACCTGTCTAGTATAGAAAGTAAAGCTAAAGAACCAGGGCATATCATGAAGCTGAGATATACTCCCTTTCAAATAAAGGTTCTAGCAGTTGAAGAACAAGGTAATCCTCATCATGGGGAAATATCAGATTTTAAAGACTTGAATAACATCCCAGTTATGATAGGTAGTTTACATAGCAAATTAGCTCCTGCTGCTTTGGGCTACAAATTAATGAACCCAAATGGAAAACTTGTTTACATAATGACAGACGGTGGTGCCTTACCACTTGCATTTAGTAAAACGGTACCTGTATTAAAAGAACAAGGGTTAATTGATGGGACCATTACCGTGGGGCATGCATATGGGGGAGACTATGAAGCTGTAAATATCTACTCAGGTTTAATTGCAGCAAAGGAAGTATTAGAGGCTGACGCAGTAATTATTTGTATGGGACCGGGTGTTGTAGGTACTGGAACTAAGTGGGGTTTTACAGGAATTGAACAGGGTGACATAATTAATGCAGTAAACGTTCTTAAAGGCAGAGCAATTGCTATTCCTAGAATCACTTTTAAGGATAAGAGGGATAGACACAAAGGTCTCAGCCATCATACTTTAACTATCCTTGAAAAAGTAGCATTACAGCCAGCTGAGGTATCTCTTCCCGTTTTACCTAAAGAGGAAAACGATTACTTAAAGAATCAGATTCGTGAAAGAAGATTAGATGATTTGCACACCTTTATCACCATTGATGCAGAAAAGGTATTGGACTATGCAGAACATTTGAATATCCCCTTTTCGACCATGGGCAGGTCAGTTGAAGAGGAACGTTACTACTTTTTAGCTGCTGGTGCTGCAGGAATTTTAGCTACACAGGAATAAATATGATAATATCAATTGAGTTTGCTATTAATGAATTGGGCTACAGTAGTATATTCTGAGCTCAATTCATTTAAATATTTTCGGAGTTCTTTTACCTTCCCATAGAAATAGATGCTCTTTTTATTTACAATAATATACATATACTTTCCTCCTAAGGTAATTGTCGAGTTATATTGGATACTATTTTATGTATCTTTTTTCTAATTATGTATATATTTACAATATGAATAAAGTAGGTGATTTAATGAGTAAGAAGGAAACTACAATTAATTCTAAATGCTTTTTTGAAGGCAAGATTTTACGTTTAAGAGTTGATGAGGTTCAGCTAGAAGGAGGAAAGCTTGGGAAACGTGAGATAGTTGAACATCCGGGAGCAGTTGCAATTGTAGCCATTACCCATGACAAAATGGTATTACTTGTAACCCAGTTTCGAAAACCTATGGAAAAAGATCTAATAGAGATTCCTGCGGGAAAACTAGAAAAGAATGAAACACCTCTAGGATGTGCAAAAAGAGAGTTGCTAGAGGAGACAGGCTATGTCGCTAATAATTGGCGAGAGCTTTTTGCTATCTATACATCTCCAGGATTTAGTAACGAAAAAGTAATAATCTATCTAGCAACTGAAGTGGTTAAAACTCTAGATAATCCAATGGATAGCGAGGAAATAGCCAGTATTGATTTGATTTCAGTAAGTGAGGCTTTAAAGCTTATAGAATCAAAAAAAATAGTAGATGGAAAAACTGTGGCTGGTATCCTTGCTGCCAGAATTTTTTATGAAAATGAAACAACTTAAGGTATACTTTAGTGCTGATGCTAGTGGAGCTTATGAAGCAGGCCTTAATGGTCATATTGTTGTGATAGTAGATGTTATAGATATGTCAACAAGCCTGGAAACTGCCATGGAGATGGGAGCGACAGCCGTATTTGGCTCAAGCCCGGACAAAAATAGTGCACCAGTACCAGTTAATCCTGAAAAAATTGCCACGGTTGCTGCTTCATTGGCACTACAATTAAATACTGAGATAATCATAATTGGAGAACCTAGATTCGCCAGTAAATTTGAGCATCAAAAAAACAGTCAAAGACTGATTAACAAATTAAGTGATTTAGGTGCAAAAATCTATGATTATGTTCCAAACATCGGAAAAGAAATATCTGGGCTTACAGACTTTACAAATAGAATTGTTATAGCTGCAACTAATACAGGTGGCGTGGCGTTTGATACAGCCTATAATGCTGGGGGTATTACAACAACTGCTACTATAGCTCGCACTGGAAACCTCAAAGGTAAGGAACCCGCTTTAAAAGGTGCTTTACGGGCTTATAAGCTAGCTATAGACTCACAAAAAAACATTTCGTTTGTGGCAGCTAGCTCTAATTCACTTGAAGATGTATTGGCCGCAAAGTATTTATGTGAGCTTACAAAGGGCTTGTCATAAAACAAGCCTTTCCGCATATCATTTTAATAGTTATGTGATATGGGGGGCAAAACTCAAATGATAAAGGCTTTACTTAAGGTATGGTTTAATCATGTTAAGGACCATATAGTTTTATATATACTTACACTAGTTATGTTTCTTGGAGGCAGTTCTCTGGGTGCACTAACTGTTAGTAGCTTAGGGGAATATCAGATCCAAGAACTGGTTGAGTATTTTGATTTTTTCCTTAAGGGGCTTGCCGGCTTGACTATCAATTCTGTCGTAGTTACACAGGATGCTATCTTTAATAACTTAAAGTTCATTTTTATAATATGGGCATTAGGATTAACTATAATTGGTATACCAATTATTCTATTAATAGTATCTTTTAAAGGCTTTATAATGGGCTTTACTGTTGGTTTTCTTATATTACAAAAAGGTTTTGCTGGTATGTTATTATCAATATTTTCTGTCTTACCACAAAATCTCTTCTATGTACCAAGCCTTCTTGTCTGCGCAGTAGCCTCTATTACTTTTTCATTATGCTTACTAAAAGGTAGCATGGGAAAAGGCAAATTTTCTATTTCCCAAATGTTTATTAATTATACTTTGTTACTATTTATATTTTGTATTATTACTGTAATAGGGGGCCTAGTAGAAGGCTATGGAGCTCCTTTAACCATGAAATTCATAATAACCTATTTTCAATAGCTAAAATATTAGTCTAAAATATCAACTTCCCTCATAATTTTTAACATGGAAACGTTTAAAATAGGGAGGTTTTTTTGTATGATTGTTATATCTATTTCAAGTTGGCGGAAAAAGCTGATTATTTTAGCTTGTATAATTCTTCTTGTTGCTGCCTTTAGTATAGGGCTTAACTACTACAAAAATATGAATGCTGGTGTAGAGTTTGAGGAAATGTTTGAAGACGCAATAGGATCTGAAACGGAAATGATTGAAGGTGTAACAGAGGATGGCGAAGGAACACAAGATGAAGGTGTTAAAGATGAAGAACCTACAGATCCTGCAAAGTCTACAGAACCTACAGAGACTACAGAGCCTACAGAACCTACAGAACCTACAGAAGCTACTCCTGGGGAACAAACTGAAGCTGTTGTTGATAATGATAATGGAGAAGAAGCAGGTCAAAATGAGGAAGACATAGATGAAGCTCCACAAAACTCAGAATTAGAGGAAGAATTTGAAGAAAAAGAATTGAAAAAAGGGTTCTGGGAAAAAATTCTAGAAAAGTTTCGTAAAGAATAGTTTTAATTACAGGAATTTCCCATCTCTTGTGGAAGTATTTTATATTTCAGCAAGTGATGGGAGTTATTTATTATGAGGGTTTTATTAGAAAGATTTATTCATTATCTTGCAGTTGAAAGAGCTTTAGCTGATAATACATTATCCTCTTATTTGAGTGATCTTGAGATGTTTATTGCTTTTTTAGAAGAAAAGGATCTAAATTCAGTAGAGTTGCTAAATAACCAGCATCTTATCGAATACATATTATTTCTCAAGGCAAGCAATAAAGCCCCTGCTACCATATCCAGAAATAGGGCTGCTATCAAGACCTTTTTTAAATTTCTTGTCAATGAAGGGATTCTTGATAACAACCCATCTGAAACCTTGCAATCTCCAAGACTAAGTAGAAAGCTTCCTCAAACATTATCAATGGAGCAAATTGACATTCTGCTTCAAAGACCACGAGTTAAAACAACCATAGGTTTGAGAGACAGGGCAATGCTAGAAGTTCTTTATGCTTCTGGATTAAGGGTAACAGAATTGACTTCATTAAATCTTAGTGATCTTGAATTAAATCAAGGATTTATTAGATGCTTTGGAAAAGGTTCAAAGGAGAGGATAGTTCCCCTAGGTTCAATGGCAATTTTTTTCGTAACTCAATATTTAGAGCAAGCAAGGGTTAAACTAATTAAAAAGCCTGGTGAAAAGTCTCTATTTGTTAACAGTATGGGAAACCGTTTGACACGACAAGGATTATGGAAAATCATTAAAAAATATGCTAAAGGCGCAGGTGTTAGTGAAATTACACCACATACCTTTAGACATTCCTTTGCGACCCATTTACTGGAAAATGGAGCAGATTTAAGGGCAGTTCAAGAAATGCTTGGTCATGCTGATATTTCTACAACACAGATTTATACCCATTTAACAAATAGTCATCTGAGAAAGGTATATGATAAAACCCATCCTAGGGCAAAGAATACATAAGGCATGAAAGCTAATAGATGAGGCATGAAACAAGACATAATAAGAATAGAGAGGTAGTAGGCTGATATGACGATAAATAGAGTTTTAGTAATAGTTTTAGATAGTGTAGGAGTTGGAGAATTACCAGATGCTCATCTATATGGTGATACTGGAAGTAATACTTTAAAAAATTTAGCAAGAGCAATAGGTGGTTTGAATGTACCTAATCTGGAAAGCTTAGGGCTTGGTAATATAATTGATGTCATGGGAGTGGACAGACTTGCTACTCCTCTTGGGGCTTATGCTAAAATGGCTGAAAAATCTTCTGGAAAGGATACAACAACAGGTCATTGGGAATTAGCCGGCCAAATTGTCTCTGAGCCATTTCCTACATATCCTAATGGATTTCCAGATGAGGTATTAAATGAATTCAAGCTAAGAATTGGCAGAGGAATCCTTGGCAATATAGCTGCCTCTGGAACAGAGATTATCGAAATGCTGGGTAAAGAGCATCTGGAAACTGGAAAACCTATTGTTTACACCTCTGCTGATAGTGTTCTTCAAATTGCAGCCCATGAAGAAATTATTCCCCTAGAAACCCTTTATGAATACTGTCAAATTGCTAGAGACATTTTGAAACCACCACATGGTGTTGGTAGAGTTATAGCAAGGCCATTTTTAGGGAGTCCTGGTAGTTTTGTAAGAACAGCCAATAGACATGATTTTTCTCTAGAACCGCCATACCCTATGTTACTTGATATACTTAAAGAAGCTGGGTTAGAAGTGTTTGGTATAGGAAAAATAAAGGACATATATGCTGGTAGGGGGCTTACCCAGACGATAGCAACAATCAGTAATCTTGATGGCATTAATAAAACAATTGAAGCCCTAGCTAATGTAAAGAAAGGACTTATCTTTACTAATCTAGTTGAATTTGATATGAAGTATGGTCATAGAAATAATCCAAGGGGCTATGCTGATTCCTTGGAGGAATTTGACAGAGAATTACCCAAGATACTAGTTAAACTAGGCAAAGACGATATCCTAATAATTACTGCTGATCATGGCTGTGATCCAACCATGGCTGGTACAGATCATACCCGTGAATATGTTCCACTAATTATTTACGGTTCTCAGGTGAAAGCTTTGTCTCTGGGAATTAGAGATACCTTTGCCGATGTGGCAGCTACCATAACTAGCTTATTAGGTACAAATGCACCACCAAATGGAACTGATATGAGTAAAGATTTTTTTATTAAATGAAGGGAGATAGATTATGATTAATAAAATTATTAGAGAATTGGAAGATACTAAAAAGTACATATTAAATTCAATAACTGATAAACCAGATATTGGGATTATCTTAGGTTCTGGCCTTGGCGTGATGGCCGAAGAAATAAAAAATAAAACTACCCTACCATATAATAAAATTCCCCATTTTCCTATCACTACTGTAGAGGGGCATAAAGGTCAAATGATTGTTGGAGACTTTGAAGGTAAAAAGGTTGTGGCTATGCAGGGCAGGTTTCATTATTACGAGGGTTATTCAATGGCAGATGTTGTCTATCCAGTTAGGGTCATGGGACAATTAGGCATTAAGAACCTGATTATTACCAATGCTGCTGGTGGCATTAACCTGGACTTTCAGCCAGGGGATTTAATGGTTATAAAAGATCATATAAACCTGATGGGTGTTAATCCACTAATGGGTAAAAATATTGGTCACTTAGGGGAAAGGTTCCCTGATATGTCTGAAGCATACAATCTAGCTTTAAGAGAAATAGCCTTAGCAACAGCTAAGGATTTAACAATAGACGTAAGAAAAGGGGTTTATGCAGCTGTAACAGGTCCAAGCTATGAGACTCCTGCTGAAATTCGTTATTTAAGGTCAATAGGAGCTGACGCTGTAGGTATGTCAACTGTTCCAGAGACAATTGCAGCTAATCACATGGGTATTAAAGTATTAGGCATATCTTGCATTACAAATATGGCAGCAGGTGTGTTAGACGCAAAACTAAACCATGAAGAGGTTGTGGAAACAGCCAATAAAGTTAAGGATAAATTTATTAATGTTCTTAGAGGCGTTGTCAGGAGGTTGTAGTTATGAGGGCATATGAAGTAATTTTAAAGAAAAGAAATGGACTGGAATTGACCAAGGATGAAATTAATTTTCTGATAGATGGTTTTGTTAAAGAAAGTATTCCTGATTATCAAATTGCTGCCTGGTCCATGGCAGTTTATTTTCATGGACTGTCAGAAGAGGAAACCATTAACTTAACAAAGGCCATGATCAATTCAGGAGATACTATCGATCTTTCTTTTCTTCCAGGTTGCAAAGTAGATAAGCATAGTACAGGAGGAGTTGCAGATACAACTACCCTAATTCTTGTACCACTAGTTGCTGCAACTGGTGTACCAGTTGTTAAGATGTCAGGCAGAGGCTTAGGACATACAGGTGGAACTATTGATAAACTAGAGTCAATTCCAGGCTTTAATGTGGAATTAGATTCAAAAAGTGTTTTTCAAATGGTTCATAAGTCTGGTGCTGTAATTGCAGGTCAAACAGGAAATCTTGTGCCTGCTGATAAAAAGCTCTATGCATTAAGGGATGTTACTGCTACAGTAGATATAATACCTTTAATTGCAAGTAGTGTGATGTCTAAAAAAATAGCTTCTGGGGCTGACAAGATACTGCTTGATGTTAAAGTGGGTAAAGGTGCTTTTATGAAAAATCTAGAGGATGCATTGAAATTAGCCAAGACCATGGTTAAAATTGGTACTGGTATGAATAGAGAAACAGTTGCTTTAATCACAAATATGGACCAGCCATTAGGTAGTTCCATTGGTAATTCTCTGGAGGTTAAAGAGGCCATTTTGACTCTCCGAGGGGAGTTAAAAGGTGATTTGTATCGGCTTTCTATTGAGTTAGCTTCAGAAATGTTATTAATGGCTAATGCTGTGGAAGATAAAAAGCAGGCAATTAATCTTCTTAGAGGATTAATTGAAAGTGGAAGGGCAATTGAAAAATTATCAGAAATTATCGAGAATCAAGGTGGCAATGCAAATGTAGTAAGTGATTTATCACTACTTCCACAGGCATCAACAATCACACCTGTGCATGCTGATAAAAAAGGTTGCATATGGGAATTAAATGCTGAAAAAATAGGTAAAGCTGCGATGGTCCTAGGTGCTGGTAGAGAATATAAGGGGCAGGAAATTTATTTAGAAGTTGGTGTTACATTAAACAAGAGGATTGGAGATATGGTAAATCCTGGTGAGATCATTGCAAATATCCACTCCAGGAATAAGCATAACCTTGACCTTGCCATTGATATTTTAATGGATGCCATTATCATTAAGGATGCTAGACTTGAGGATCAGCCATTAATCTTTGATAGAATATCCGTTCAAGATCTATGACGCACGATGTTGGATGCATGTAGATATCCCCAAATTAAGTGTCATAAAACCCTATTAACTTAAATAAATTGAAATAAAGGAAGCGGACAAAGAGTTAATAGGGGGAGATTTTTATGTATTGGAGTAAAGGGCCTATAATAATATTCATTTTTGCCTTTTTTATTATTGCTATTATGTGTGTACCAGTAAGCGCAGAGGTAGATATTCAAGCGGAATCGGCTATTCTGATAGATGCAGCAACAGGTGATGTTCTTTTTGACTTAGATAGCGAAACTAAATGGTATCCCGCTAGTATGACAAAATTAATGACCCTTTTGATTGCTTTGGACCTAGTTGAAAAGGGTGAACTATCCCTTGAGGAGACTGTCATTACTAGTGATAACGCTGCCAGCTACGGGGGAGCCCAATTGTACCTTGAGGTTGGAGAAGAGTTTACCATGGAAGAAATGCTGAAGGCAGTAATACTAGGTTCTGCAAATGATGCAAGTGTGGCAGTCGCTGAGCATATTGCAGGGAGTGAAGAAGCGTTTGCAGACATGATGAACGAAATGGCTAAAGAGATAGGATGTACAAATACCCATTTTGTAAACTCTCACGGATTACATGATGATGAACATTACACAACTGCAAAAGATATGGCTTTAATTGGACAATACAGCTTAAGATATCCAAAAACTTTGGAATTTACGTCAATACAGTACCATGAATTCCGTGAAGATCCTCCAACTGCTAGATATAGTCTGAATAAATTGCTTTGGTGGTACCCTGGAGCGGATGGATTTAAGACAGGAACTACTTCGGCAGCTAAAAGAAACCTTGTTGCCACAGTTTCAAGAGATGGTCTACGTTTAATAGCAGTTGTTATGGGTGTTGATGAAGTAAATGGGCATTTTAGGGAGAGTATGAAGTTGTTTAACTATGGTTTTTCAAAATTTATTTTTAAAAAATTTTATGCAGAGAATAAAGTTTTTGGTCAAGCTCGAGTCGGCAAAGGTGCTACTGATTTTGTTGACGTGATTACTACTGAAAATGTAGGCGTTACAATTCTTAAGGGTCAGGATGAAGGCTTTTCCACTAAAATATCCATATATCCCTATTTACATGCACCAGTTGAGAAAGGAACTGTAGCAGGTGAACTTACTGTAATAAAAGATGGTAAGGAAATTAAAAGCTTTGAATTAGTTACTGCATCTGAGGTTCCAAAGGGTACCCTGTTGCAAATGGTTACTAAAGTATTTAAATGTGTATTTAGTTTGGCGGTATAATACACAACTTAGTTTGAATAGTATCAAAGAAGATGAAGGGGGAAATCCCCCTTCTTTTTTTGTGATGCCTTCTATTTCGACATTATTTCTCTAAATACTATGCAGGAAGGATGTAAAAGATGGTAGAATATTTTTGTAGAATGCAACTTAAGGGGGAAACATTTTGCTAAAGGATATAGAGGTATTGGATAACAGTATGGTTATTACTATTGCTGGGGAGTTAGACTTAAGGGTGGCGGACAAGCTTCGCACAGAATTGGATGAATTAATTAATAAAAATCCAGGAAAAGATTTGATCTTGGATTTTTCAAATGTTAATTTTATAGATAGTTCAGGGTTGGGTGTTTTGCTTGGTAGATACAAAAAATTACATCCATCAGGAACGAAAATATACATAAAAGAAGTACAACCTCAAGTAAAACGTGTCCTGGAATTGTCTGGAATAATGAGATTACTTAAAGTTACAGAACAACAAATGGACATATAGGAGGATTATTTAAATGACTAAAAAGAGTGATATAATTTTTAATTCATTGAAAATGGAGTTTCTGAGTCTCCAGGAGAATGTTAGTTTAGCCAGGGTAGCAGTAGCTTCTTTTGCAGCACAAGATGACCTAACATTAAATGAATTAGAAGAAATTAAAGTTGCAGTTTCTGAAGCTGTATCAAATTCTATAATTCATGGATATGATAATTCAGAAGAAGGAATAATAAAAGTTAAGATTATTCGCTACGAAGACAGATTACAGATAGAGGTAGAGGATACTGGTAAAGGTATTGAGGATGTCGACGAAGCTGTGCAGCCAGCTTATTCTTCTGACCCTGAAAGAATGGGATTAGGGTTTGTGTTTATGTGCTCTTTCATGGATTCTTTAACTGTTAATTCAAAGCTCAGTTCAGGAACACAGGTTATTATGGAGAAACGAATTAATAATACTTTAAAAAATTAGGTGATAGGTATGGGGTCTAGATTGTCTGAGATGAATTTACCTAGATTTCCTTTATTATCCGATAAGGAGATGCAAGAGCTCCTAAAGAAGACTAAAGAAGGAGATGGGGAAGCTCGAGAGCGTCTGATAAATTGTAATTTAAAACTAGTTTTCAACCTTGTACAAAGATTTGAGAATAGAGGACATGACCTTGAAGATCTTTTCCAAATCGGAACTATAGGTTTAATGAAATCCATTGATAAGTTTGACCTAAACTATCAGGTTAAATTTTCTACATATGCTGTTCCTATGATACTTGGGGAAATACGTAGATTCTTAAGGGATGATAGTTCCATAAAAATAAGCCGTTCACTTAAAGAAACAGCCTTTAAAGCATATAGGATGAAAGAAGAATTGATAAAAGAACTAGGTAGAGAACCAACGCTAATAGAACTAAGTGAAAAATTAGATATTCCAAAGGAAGATATAATTACTGCCCTGGATGCAGTACAATCTACGACTTCTATTCATGATACTTTGTATCAAGATGAAGGAGACCCTATACTAGTGGTAGATCAGTTAAGTGACAGTAAAGTAAGTGAGGATGCCTGGTTTGATAAAATAATTGTTAAAGAAGTATTAAAACACTTACCTCAAAAACATAAACAAATAATCCTACTACGCTTTTTTCATGATAAAACACAAATGGAAGTAGCTGATATTGTAGGCTTATCACAGGTTCAGGTATCTAGGATTGAGAGACAAGCACTAAAAAACATAAAAAATATTTTAAAAGAACCTTCCTAAAGATTTATAAATTATGGGATGGTTCTTTTTTTAGCATATATAATTTATCCATGGCAATAATAATAGGGAAAAACTAATAAAGGAGGCTTATTTTAAAATGCATGTAAAAGTAGTAGAACTAGTTGGTGAATCACATTCTGGTTGGAAAGATGCCGTACAGCAAGCGGTAAATGAAGCATCTAGAGAAGTACCAAACATTACAGGTGTGGAAATCTATAACCTTACTGCTGATGTAGTAAATGGACAATTAACGGATTATAAAGCAAACGTTAAAATTGCCTATGCTACACAAAGAGGGCAGATAAACCAGCAGCAGCAGCAGTATCATCATCAATATCAAGGTGACATCCTTTAATTCTTTCTCCTTAAGCTTTAAATTTTTAGCCAATAGACTGTTGAAATAAATAATTCAGCAGTCTATTGCTATTTTTATTCTCTCTGAATATTTTACCGATGCTAAGAAAAAATAGCTAATAGGATAAAGAATTAGGATGATGATATGAAAAAGAATAAAAGGAAAGTTATTTTAATAACTGATGGAGATAAAGTTGCCAGAAAGGCCATTGAAAATGTAGCAAAGCAGGTTGGTGGGCGGTGTATCTCCCTTTCAGCAGGTAATCCAACGCCGGTAACAGGTCAAGATTTGGTTAAACTAATAATGGAAACGCCTTTTGATCCAATATTAGTAATGCTCGATGACAAAGGTGAGGTTGGACAGGGTAGTGGTGAAAGGGCCATGGATTATATTATAAATGATCCAAATATGGAGGTTTTAGGCGTAGTAGCAGTTGCGTCTAACACTCAACTTACTAAGAAAGTAGATGTTGATATTTCCATAGATAGATATGGACATGTACTAGAAGGTAGTGTCAACAAGGATGGTTACCCAACAGCCGGTGGTTTATCTGGTGATACAGTCGAAATACTAGAAGAAGAAGATGTGCCTATAGTTGTTGGAACTGGGGATACTGGTAAAATGAAAGGCTTCGATAGTAGTAGAAATGGCAATCAAGTTACATTAAAAGCTGTAGAAGAAATACTTGCTAGGAGTGGATTTCATGTCCGAAAAGGCTGACAAGGTTAATGTTACCAAAGACTATTCTAGAAATGTTGACTACCTAATGAAAAGTCTTGCTGTTGATGATAATTTTGACGTAATATACAGAGAAATGGAATTTGCTGGGCATAAATTTGGTATGTTTTTTATTGATGGTTTTGTTAAGGATGATATAGTTACACAAATTACTAGAACTCTAGAAAACCTTGAACGATCAGAAATAAGCCCATTTTCCCTGGAAAAATTAATTAAGAAGCATATCCATTATGTAGAAGCTGAAACCGAAGAGAAAATGGATAAGATTATGTATTCCGTACTTTCAGGAGCCATGGCAATTGTTATAGAAGGTGCAGATAAAGTATTAATCTTAGATGTTAGAGAATATCCAGTAAGAGGACCTCAAGAACCCGACTTGGAGAGGGTAATTAGGGGATCTAGGGATGGCTTTGTAGAGACAATAGTATTTAATGTAGCATTAATCCGGAGAAGAATTAGAGATCCCAGGCTAAGGGTTCATATTATGCAAGCGGGCAGAAGATCTCAAACTGATATATGTATTATGTATATTGATGATATAGCCAATCCTGATACAGTTAAATCTATTAAAGAAAAAATTGAACTGATAGATATTGATGGCTTACCTATGGCTGAAAAGTCAGTAGAAGAACTAATAACGCCAGGTAGCTATTGGAATCCTTTTCCAAAGGTGCGTTATACCGAAAGACCGGACGTGGCAGCCGTACATTTACTAGAAGGACACATCCTTGTTGTTGTTGATACATCACCTAGTGTAATGATTTTGCCCGTTACATATTTTCATCATCTGCAGCATGCAGAAGAGTACCGTCAAGGGCCATTATTAGGTGGCTTTTTAAAACTTGGAAGATACATTGGTGTCTTCATGTCTATATTTTTACTACCCTTATGGTTGCTTTTTGCTCTTACTCCAACATTACTTCCAGAAAGTTTAAGGTTTATAGGACCTGAGGAAACTGGGAATGTCCCCCTTTTTATTCAAGCCCTCTTTGCAGAATTAGGGATTAATCTGATGAGAATTGCAGCGACTCATACACCCTCATCACTAGCTACAGCACTAGGCTTGATAGCTGCAGTACTAATTGGAGATATTGCCATAACAATAGGACTATTCTCACCTGAAATTATACTATATGCGGCTGTATCTGCAGTAGGTATATTTTCAACCCCCAGTTTTGAACTGGGTTTAGCTAATACCATAGTGAGAATTTTTATTCTTGTCGCCACAGGTCTTTTCCTGCTACCTGGTTTTTTAGGTGCTACATTACTTGCGTTTATTTTTATAGCATTAACCAAAAGCTTCGGAGTTCCCTATATGTGGCCTTTGATACCATTAAATTTGAAGGCATTATTTGCAGTCGTATTTAGAAGTCCCGTGCCATTACATAATATTAGACTAAGCATTATACATCCTCAGGATAAGGATAGACAGCAACCAGCTCCTGCACTTAAACCAAAGCTAAAGAAGAAAAAACATAAATAAAATTAAAAGATCATCTAGAAGGCAATTTATGGAAACCCAAGTATATTTGGGTTTCTTTATGCTTATACTAAAAAAAGTATTTATTTCAGGAGGATGTTATGACAAAGATAGGTATACCACAATCACTATTTTATTATTATTACTTTCCTTTATGGTCTACATTTTTTAAAGAGATTGGTTATGAAGTAGTAGTTTCAAACACCACTAACAAAAATATAGCAACAAAGGGAGTCCAACTAACTGTCGATGAAGTTTGTTTTCCAGTAAAAATCTATTTCGGTCATGTAGCAAATCTAATTTCCAAGGCAGATTACATCTTTTGTCCAAGAATTGTTAGTATTGAGCCTAAAGCATACATTTGTCCCAAGTTTATGGGGTTACCAGACATGATCAAAGCAGCCTTTGAGGAAAAAGTAAAATTGTTAACACCTACCATCTGTCTGCAAAAAAATCAGGAGCAAGATCATAAGACTATATTTGTAAAAATGGCAAATGGATTAGGAATCCATCATAAAATTGCAGATAAGGCATGGCTTAATGCCACAACAGTACAGACAGATTATGAAAACCTTTTGAAAAAGAAATTAACCCCAGTTGATGCTTTGAAAATAATTAGCGGCAATAAAGAAGTAGAAGAGGTTTATATAGAAAATGCGCCAACACTAGCCATCCTAGGACATGGGTATAATCTATATGATGAATATCTAAGCATGAATATTATTAAAAAATTAAGAGGAAATGAATTTAACGTTATAAGTCCTGAAATGGTCGAAAATAATCTAATTGATAAGTACAGCAGCAGGTTACGCAAGAAGATCTTTTGGACATTAGGAAAGAGAATAATGGGTTCTCTTTATGATTTTATAGAAAATAACCGGGTAGAAGGTATTATCTATATTGCATCCTTTGGCTGTGGTCCAGATTCTATTATTGGTCATCTAGCAGAGAATTTGATTAGAAAAAGCGATATTCCATTTATGCTAATAACAGTAGATGAACATACAGGAGAAGCTGGGATTAATACGCGTTTGGAAGCCTTTTTAGATATGCTAAAAAGGAGAGAAGCTGTATGAAAGTAACTTTTCCCCACATGGGGTATTTCTATATTACAGGCAAGACTATTTTTGAAGGTTTTGGATTGGACGTAATTGTACCACCTCCATGTACAAAAAGAACCTTAAACCTAGGAACAAAATATTCCCCTGAATCTGCCTGTCTCCCACTAAAAATTAATCTAGGAAACTATCTTGAAGCAGCAGAATTGGGAGCGGATACCATAATTATGGGTGGAGGAGTAGGCCCTTGTCGATTTGGGTATTATGCCGAAATCCAAAGAGAAATTTTAGAAGACTTAGGTTATCACATGGAAATGATAGTTCTTGAACCCCCAGATGTTCATCTTGGGGAGGTCTGGGATAAGGTAAAATATCTAATGCACTCATCATGGTCGCAAGCAATAAAAAGCATCTATCTCTCCTGGCATAAAACTTATGCTATTGACCAGATGGAGCGTGAAGTCCACAAAATACGACCCAGTCAAAAAAATCCTGGAGAGGCAGACAATATTTTCAGGGCATTTTTAGTTGATGTGGACAAGTGTCAAGCAAGAACCCAGGTAAAGAAGACGGCTAATTATTACATAGACCAATTCAAGCAGATACCTGTGTATAAGAATAAACCTGTTATCAAAGTCGCAATTGTGGGAGAAATCTATACTGTTTTAGAACCATTTGTGAATTTTGATATAGAAAAAATCTTAGGACGGTTAGGGGTAGAGGTTTATAGGCCCTTATTTTTAAGTCAATGGATTAATGATCATCTTTTTGGGGGAATACTTCCCATCAAGGGATCAAAGGAAGCAAGAAAGCTATCAGCCCCCTATTTAAATTATTTCGTAGGAGGTCATGGGAGAGAGACAGTTGGCCATGCAGTAGAGTTAAATGATAAAGTAGATGGAATTATACAAATCGCACCTTTAACATGTATGCCTGAAATAGTAGCACAGACACTTTTATTCAAGGTTAGTGAAGATACTGGTATCCCTGCGATGACAATCTATGTTGACGAACAAACTGGTAAAGCAGGGCTAACTACTAGGTTAGAAGCTTTTACAGATATGATATATAGAAATAAGTTCTTAGGGAAGAAGGAGGATATAACTTCATGTATGGGTATTTAGGAATAGATGTAGGTTCTGTTAGTACAAATGTGGTGGTTATTAACAACGAAAATGAAGTATTACACAAACTATATATTAGAACCCAGGGACAACCAATAAAAGCAGTTCAAAAAGGATTACTTAAGATACAGGAAGAAATGGCAGAAGACTTAACAATTATGGGAGTAGGAACAACTGGAAGTGCAAGAAATTTAACGGCTTTAATGGTCGGAGCAGATGTAGTTAAAAATGAGATTACTGCACATGCAGTTGCAGCATCAACGATGGTACC
The DNA here is from genome assembly GCA_001515945.1 of Desulfitibacter sp. BRH_c19. Lineage (NCBI taxonomy): Bacteria > Bacillati > Bacillota > Clostridia > Neomoorellales > Desulfitibacteraceae > Desulfitibacter > Desulfitibacter sp. BRH_c19. Next base: position 101,399 of record LOER01000032.1, on the reverse strand, counting down.
AGATGCAAAAACAGTAATTGAAATTGGAGGACAAGACTCAAAGATAATAGTATTACGAAATGGAGTGGTTGCTGATTTTGCAATGAACACAGTCTGTGCAGCTGGAACTGGTTCCTTCCTGGATCAACAGGCATCACGACTTGAACTTCCTATTGAGGAATTTGGAAAGATAGCTTTAAAAAGTAAAAGTGCTGTCCGTATTGCTGGTAGATGTTCTGTTTTTGCAGAATCTGATATGATTCATAAACAGCAAATGGGACATTCCCTTGAAGACATTGTAGCAGGTCTATGTGAAGCTCTTGTACGTAATTATTTAAACAATATTGGTAAAGGGAAAAAGATTCAAAGTAAGGTTGTTTTTCAAGGAGGAGTAGCTGCCAATCTCGGAATGATAGAGGCTTTTAAGAAAGAATTACAATGTGAGATAGTTGTACCAGATTACTATGATGTCATGGGGGCAATAGGAAGTGCCCTTCTAGCGAAAGAAACTACTAAAGGTGAAAACACTTGCTTCAAAGGTTTTGAATCTGCAGTAGCTGATTACCAAGCGAGTAGCTTTGAATGTAATGGCTGTGCTAACTGTTGTGAAATAATACAGATTTTTGAAAAAGATGTTATTTTAGCAAGATGGGGCGACAGATGCGGCAAATGGGAAAATAGCACTATGAAAACACAAATTTCCTGATTTACTACTCGAAGTCGGGCTAATTGAGAAGAATTATTATTGACACCCAAGATAGCCTATGTTACTATTGGTGGCAAAGAATTAACCACTTTCCAGCTATAAATAGCATCTTAGAGCACTTGTGGCTTCAGAAAACCACAACTGACTTTCATCATAAAACAGACATTGAGAAGGAGTGATTTACTTTGAAACTTCATGGTACTTCGAAAATTAACTCTGAGGGGATTTTAGAGATAGGTGGATGCAACGCCATAGAACTGGTCGAAAAATATGGTACACCACTATGGGTGATGGATGAAGAATTAATTAGAAATACATGCCAAAGGCTTGTTAAGGCCTTCTCTCAAAAAGGAAATTCTCAAGTTTTATATGCAAGTAAAGCCTTTCTTACAACTGCAATGTGTAAAATAATTAATGAAGAAGGTCTTGGCCTTGATGTAGTCTCAGGAGGAGAACTTTATACTGCACTTAAAGCAAATTTCCCAGTAAAAAATATATATTTTCATGGGAATAATAAGGGCTTTGAAGAAATAAAGCTTGCTTTGGAAAATGGTATAGGACGTATAGTTGTAGATAACTTTTATGAGCTTCAGGTTTTAAATGGAATTGCTGGTGAAATGGATACTAAACAAGCTATTATTTTAAGAATAACACCAGGTGTAGAAGCTCATACACACGAATATATAAGAACTGGACAAATAGACTCCAAATTTGGCTTTACTCTAACTAACGGACAAGCAATGGAAGCAGTTAAAATTGCTTTAGAATTACCTAATTTAGATTTAAAGGGAATCCATTGTCATATAGGTTCTCAGATATTTGAAATGGGTTCTTATGGTCATGCTGCTCATGTAATGATTGAATTTATGAAGAACATCGAAAAAGAAACAGGCTATGTTATTGAGGAATTAAATATTGGTGGTGGACTAGGGATATACTATTCTAAAGGTGATGAACCTTCTAGTATTGAAAACTATGCTGAAGTTGTTATGAGTACAGTAAAAGAAAAATGTAATCAGTTTTCACTACCTGTTCCTAAGCTTCTTATTGAACCAGGAAGGTCTATTGCTGGTCCCGCTGGTACAACTTTATATAAAGTTGGGTCTATCAAGGATATACCAGATGTACGTAAATATGTTGCCGTTGATGGTGGAATGTATGAAAATTTGCGTCCTGCTCTTTATGAAGCAAAATATGAGGTATATGTTGCTAATAGAATGAATGACACTAATACCGAAAAAGTAACAGTAACAGGGAAGTGTTGTGAGTCTGGTGATATTCTAGCATGGAATATTAGGCTTCCAGAATTAAATCCTGGAGATATACTTGCAATGACAACTACTGGAGCGTATGGATATGCAATGTCAGGTAATTACAACAGGATACCAAAACAGGCAGTAGTACTAGTATATAATGGAAAATCAGACGAAATAGTCAAGAAAGAAACCTATGAGGATCTTATAAGAAATGATGTATTACCTGAGCGGCTCAAGTGAACTCATTTAGCCTAAGCTGAACATCGGGAAATCAGATGGAGACTCTACTCCACCTGATTTAGTCAAATTGGGAACATTCCTGGTTCTACTCACAGGTGTGTCACCTTTCCTTATAGAGAAGTGGGGGTCTTACCCATATAGAATAATTTGGACAAACGTATATACTATATAAGGAGTACTATATGTACTCCTTATTTTTCTATACATATTTCAGAAAAGATCTTTAGGAATCACATAGTTATTGCTGGTAAATTTATGTATACTATTATATATGCAGTATTATATGTCCGAAAAAACTCTTATCTACTCAGGAGGATTTAATGTGCAAGTTATCTTATCTCATTTAAATCTCGACTTTGATGGTCTTGCTTCCATGGTGGCTGCAGGGAAATTATATCCTAAAGCAAAGAGGGTGTTGCCTGAAAGATTAAGTATTTCGGTACAACATTTTCTAGCTCTTTATAAGGATAGTGTTCAATTTTTTTCACCTCGACAAGTAGATTGGCATAGAGTTGAAGAGGTTATCATAGTTGATACACCTAATTTAGACAGGGTAGGATATTTCAAAGAGTATATACAGCAAGCTAGTCTTATAATCTATGATCATCATCAGCCTTCTGGAGTGGTAATAAACAAAGTTATTTTTAAAAGAGTAGAGGAAGTGGGAGCTACTGTTACCTTACTAATAGAAGAAATGCGTAAAAACAATCTACCTTTATCATCATTTGAGGCCACAATCATGGCTCTTGGTTTATATACAGATACAGGCTCCTTTTCTTATGCCAATACTACTTCAAGAGATTTACACGCTGCGGCTTATTTATTGGAAAAGGGAGCTAACCTTGGAATTGTGTCTAGATTCTCTGAAAGACCCCTATTAGGACAACAGCAAAGCCTTTTTAATTCTTTGATGGTCAACAGTATAGAGTATAATATAAAGGGAATTGATATATTCATAGCCTGGAATAGACAGAAGACTTACCAGGGTGGATTATCTCTGCTAGCTAGTAAAATTCTAGAAGTCACTGGTGTACATGCGCTCTTTTTAGTTGTTGAAATGACTAACAAGGTATTTGTGGTTGGTAGATCAAATACTGATATGCTTGATATCTATATAATTATTTCCCAGCTTGGTGGGGGAGGACATTCTAGGGCAGCATCAGCATCTATTAAAGATGGAAATTATATTGAAATCCTAGATACAATCAAGAGTTTAATAACTAAAACATTAAAGCCCTCCATATCAGCTAAGGATATTATGAGCAGTCCTGTAAAAACAGTTTCCCCTGAAACAAAAATCGAGGAAGCTGCTAAAATTATGCTTAGGTATGGTCACACAGGTCTACCTGTGGTAAAGGATGTAGAAGTGATAGGGATTATTTCCAGAAGAGATGTGGATAAAGCAGCTCACCATGGCTTAGGACATGCCCCTGTTAAGGGTTTTATGAGTAAAAATGTCTTTACAACTTCCATGGATACCTCCTTAGAAGAGATTCAAAATACTATGATTGATGAAGATGTTGGAAGACTTCCAGTCTTAGAAGATGGCAAATTAATTGGTATTGTCTCTAGAACTGATGTTTTAAACTATTTACATGGTGAAAATATTAAGGGAGACCACTATAGTACTGTGCTTCCTGTACCTATTGAAAAGAATGTTCAGGATTTATTAGAAGAGAATATTCCTGATAACCTTTTACAGATTTTAAAATATATTGTAAATAAGACTGAAGAGTTTGATTATAAAGTGTATATGGTAGGTGGGATAGTAAGGGATCTTCTATTGGGTTATCCTAGTGAGGATATAGACATAGTTGTAGATGGTGATGCAATTGAGTTTGCAGAAGCATTAGCAAGTGATTGGGGAGGAAAGGTTACAAGTCATAAAAAATTCGGAACTGCAAAGTGGAAATTAATCAATGGAGTAAAAATAGATCTAGTTACTGCTAGAAGGGAATATTATGATTATCCAGCGGCATTGCCAATTGTGGAAAGATCAAGTTTAAAAGAAGATTTATATAGAAGAGACTTTACTATCAATGCCATGGCAATAAAGCTTAATAACCTAAAATATGGAGTTTTAATAGATCATTTTCATGGCTACAAAGACTTACAGCAGGGAAAGATTCGGATACTTTATAATTTAAGCTTTGTTGAAGATCCCACCCGGATTCTGCGAGCTGTACGTTTTGAACAAAGATTTGGATTTGCAATGGACTCCCAAACCCTTGAACTTGCTCAGAATTCTGTTGAATTAATTGAATCTGTATCAAATCCTAGAATAGCACATGAATTAAAAATTCTCTTCAAGGAAACTAATGTAATTAACTCTATAAGAAGATTAAACTACCTAAGGGTATGGTATCATCTTCTTGGCTTTGACGTTAATCAAAGCAAATTAACTCAAGTAGCAAATCTAAATAATTCTTTAAAAAAGTTGCTAAAGAGTACTGATAAAAATATTTCTTGGATTTGTTATTTGGCAATTGTTTTGTATAATACTGAAGAATGGGTAGATAAGTTAGATAAATATACCTTAAATAATTTTGATAGAAAGGTTATCCGAGATATAAAATACTGTAAGGAAAACTGGGATGAAATATTTAAGAGTCATGATAATATTACACCTGGATTCGTACATAGAATTTTTAAAAAGATATCCTTTGATGCTATTCTTTTTATGGCTACCATGGAACCGACCTGTTATAATAAATTGATAATTAATTATCTAATTGAGCGATCAAGGCTATCAATTCCTTTACAGGGTGCTGATTTAAAAGATTTAAATGTTAAACCAGGCCCTATATATAAAACAATTCTTGCAAAACTTGAAGAGGCATATTTAGATAGAGAATTTCATGATAAAGATGGAGCAAAAAGATGGGTATTAGACTACCTGTCATCAAAGACAAATGGGGGTGATTAAGAATGTTTTTTGGTTCACTTGAAGCTCTATTGCTTGGTATTCCAGCAATTTTAATAGCAATTACCTTACATGAATACGCCCATGGAAGAGTGGCTTCTATTTTAGGAGATCCTACACCAGCTTCGCAGGGAAGATTAACATTAAATCCTGTAAAGCATTTAGATGTTATGGGTTCATTAATGTTAGTTTTGATTGGTTTTGGCTGGGCAAAACCTGTCCAGGTGAATCCCTTTCATTTTCGAATTGATAGAGACAAGGGAATGATGATTGTAGGGTTGGCAGGTCCAGCAATGAATATACTAATTGCACTTTTAGCAGGTATAGGTTACAACTTCTTTGGGTTTGTGGGAATCCCTGGAACTACCCTTACTTTCGGATTGTTTTTTAATTATTTAATATGGTTTAATGTAATGCTTGCAATTTTTAATATGATACCGTTGCCTCCTTTAGATGGCTCCAAGGTACTTCGGGGTCTGATACCGAAAGGTAATTTTAAGTTATTCCATACTCTAGAGGCATATGGTCCAATTATCTTACTTGTTCTCTTGCTATTTGGTTTTATTGGTTCTATTATTAGGCCTATAATATTTTTAGTAATTGATTTCATTGTAAGATTAACTTCCTTTGGAATGTTTTAATTCAATTAATGTAGATAAAGGAGAAGATGGATATGGTTAAAGGAAGAATTTTAAGTGGAATGAGACCTACTGGCAGCCTTCATATAGGTCATTTGAGTGTATTAGAAAACTGGGTAAAGCTTCAGAATGAGTATGAGTGCTTTTTTACGATAGTTGATTGGCATGCTTTGACTACAAGCTTTGATGAAACAGAGAGTATTCCAGAAAATATCCATGAAATGGCTCTTGATTGGCTAAGTGTTGGGATTGACCCTGAAAAAAGTTGTGTTTTTGTTCAAAGTCAGGTAAAGCAACATGCTGAATTACATCTGCTGCTTTCTATGATAACTCCACTTTCCTGGTTAGAAAGATGCCCTACTTATAAGGATCAGGTACAGCAGTTAAGTAAGGAAGGTAAAGATATATCTACTTATGGTTTTTTGGGTTATCCTTTATTACAGGCAGCAGATATTCTTGTTTATAAGGCAGATACTGTTCCAGTTGGAGTGGACCAGCTTCCCCATTTAGAATTCAGTCGGGAAATTGCGAGGCGCTTTAATTATTTATACAATACCAATATTTTCCCAGAACCTAAAGCTGCACTTGCAAAGGTTTCGCTTTTGCCTGGATTGGACAAACGTAAAATGAGTAAAAGTTATAACAATTACATTGCTATTAATGAAGCTCAAGATCTACTTCAGGAAAAAGTTAGACAGATGGTAACAGATCCTAATAGAATACACAAAACAGACCCTGGCAACCCAGATGTCTGTGTGGTCTATACTTACCATGGACTTTATACTTCTGATGAGGTTTCAGAAATAGAACATAGCTGTAAAAAAGGTACTATAGGTTGTGTCTCTTGTAAGAAGAAACTAGCACAGCAGATGGAAGTTTCTTTAGCTCCCTATAGAGAAAATAGGAATTACTATTCAGAAAGACCTGAGTTAGTTAAGGAAATCCTGCAAAATGGCAAAGAAAAAGCTGGAGCTAGGGCCGAAGCTACATTACAAGAGGTAAGAAATGCAATGCACTTATAAGGTAGATCTAGAATTATTTCAGGGGCCTTTAGATCTTCTTCTGCATCTTATAGAAAAACAAGAATTAAACATTTATGACATTCCAATTGCTGTTATTACTGAACAGTATCTAGCTTATATACAAAACTTAGATGAGCTTGATCTTGATTTTGCTTGTGATTTTTTAGTTATGGCAGCTACTTTATTATCAATTAAGGCAAAAATGCTTTTGCCAAAGCCTAAAAAGGAAATCATACATGAAGAAATGGAAGATGATGATCCTAGACATGCCCTGGTACAGCACTTACTGTCATATAAGAAGATTAAAGAAGCTGCTCAAATATTAAAAGGCATCGAAAAACAGCAGAGATTAAAAGTATCAAGGCCAATAGATAGGGAACATCTTATTAGTATACTTTTCCCTGAGTTTCCCGTCACCGGCCTTGGTGTAGATGAACTCTTAAAAGCGCTAGAAAAACTTCTTAAGGAAACTGAACCTGAAAAAGCTCATATCATTCATAAACAATATTTCATAAAGAATCAGATGGCTGTGATCTTAACAAACATTAAAAAACGCCAACGGCTTCTTTTTCAGGAATTATTTGCATCGCGACCAAGTATTGCAGAAATAATTGTTACTTTTTTAGCATTACTAGAGCTATCAAAGCTCCAAAAGGTCAAGGTTATACAGGAAGATGTCTTTGGACAAATCACGATCCTGAAAAATTAGAAAACAAAGGATGGTATTTTGATGGTCCTTTTCTTTAAAAATGAAAATAAGGGGATTTTGGAATCTCTATTATTCGTTGCTACAGAACCTCTTACTGTAAGTCGTATGTCTCAAATAACTGAAATAGAAGAACAAACTGTATCAGAACTTATCAAGGAAATTCAGGATGAGTATACAGAACCACATAAAGGTTTAATGATTGAGCAGGTGGCAGGTGGCTATAGAATTGTAACAAGACCTGAATACTTGCCATATATTGAAAAACTATATAAACCACAGGTAAACCCCTTGTCACAAGCAGCTCTGGAAACTCTAGCTATTATTGCATATAAGCATCCCGTAACAAAAGCTGAAATTGAAAGTATTAGGGGAGTTAAGGCAGATAGTGTTGTTGGAACATTGCTTGAGAGAGGCTTAGTTGAAGAGGTGGGAAGGAAAGATACACCTGGGAGACCTATTTTATATGGGGTAACCAATAAATTTCTAGAATATCTAGGCCTTAATGATTTAGATCAGTTACCTCAGATAGATGGTTTGCCTCCTCTTGTCTCCTAAGGACAAGAACCCTGTATGGTGAGTTAAAAAACTTGAATGAATATAATTGCAGGTGGTGGGATAAAGTAGAAATGCAACCTTGCGAGGTGGTATTTCATGACTTTAATAATGATAGAAATAATACTATTATTAATCATTTTCCTCACCATTATTTTTATTTTACCTATAAAACTTGCGGTAAAGCTAAATAAAGATGGGAAAGATGAAGATTTTTATGTTAAGGCTTGTATCATTCCTGCCATATTTAGTCTTCAATTAGAAATGACATTGTTTAAGATTCATCTTAAGGAATTTCTACCCTATATCCTGCTAAATACTGAAACTGAAGGGACAAGCGGTCAACCCATTCATAAAGAAAAAATATACATAGATAAGCCTTGGATTTATTTAAAAAAACTAGTAGAAATATCGCCCTTTTATAGAGCAAAAATACTGTTAACATTTGTAAGACGAATACTTCTTATAAATGATGCCTTTTTTAAACAAATAGTTTGTCAGAGGCTGGTATGGAAGACTACCCTTGGTTTAGGAGATCCTGCCTTAACTGCCTTATCTACAGGCAGCATATGGGCAACCAAAAGCTTATTATATCTAAATTTGAAAAAGAATGTCCAGGTGAATTTTCCTAAACCTATTTATGAGGTTTATCCTAGCTTTACTAGAAAGGAATTCCATGTTGTTTTTGATTGCATATTTACCTTTAGATTTGGCCATATTATTACAGCAGGATTAAAAATATTAATTGTATCCATTAAATCATTATTAGCCCAAAGGGGGTAAATCACTTGTCAGAACATCCTATTGAAGCATTGATGAAAACAGCAATGGAAAGTATAAAGGAAATGGTGGATGTTAATACAGTAGTAGGGGACCCGGTCGAAACTCCTGATGGGACCATAATTATACCTATTTCGAGATTAACATGCGGTTTCGCTGCTGGTGGTGGAGAATATACTAGTAGTGGTGAGGATGAAAAGTCTGGCGAAAATGTACCTTTTGGCGGTGGAAGTGGAGGGGGAATTTCCGTTCAACCAATGGGTTTCTTGGTAGTTGGAGGAGGACATGTAAGACTTCTACCAGTAGATGGTAATAAGGCTGTTATAGATCGGATAATCGATATGGCACCTCAATTAGCAAGTCAGTTACAATCTCTTTTCAATAAATCAACTACAGACGATAATGAAGAAGAAACTCTTTACCAAGGAGGGGTATAATAAACCCTTCCTTTTATGTTATTTTTTCTTTATTAAGGCCATTTACATTCATTTGCTCAAAGTTCTATTTTTGGACATAGTCTCATAGATTTATTTTAAAGAGCTGTCCAAGGGGTGTGAGCAAATGGTTAATGTAATTTGGCTTTTTTTACTTTTATCAGGTATTGTTGTAGCAGCTATTAACGGAAATATTGAAGTAGTTACAAAAGCAGCCTTAGAATCTGCAGGAACCGCAGTTTCCATTGCACTTGAACTAATTGGTATAATGGCTCTTTGGCTAGGTATTTTAAGAATAGCCCAAGATGCTGGGTTGGTAAATGCCATAGCTAGAATAGTTAGACCTTTAACAATCTTTTTGTTTCCGTCAGTACCCAAGGATCACCCTGCTATCGGTGCCATCGTGATGAATCTAAGTGCAAATATTATGGGTCTTGGAAATGCAGCTACCCCATTTGGCTTAAAGGCCATGCAGGAGTTACAGAAGCTTAATAAAAATCCTAAAGAGGCTACAGAAGCAATGTGTACCTTTTTAGCCCTAAATACTGGTTGCATAACTTTAATACCTGCAACAATCATTGGTATTAGAGTTGTGGCAGGCTCTAATAACCCTGCTGAAATAGTTGGAACTACAATCTTTGCTACAGCATGTGCCATGATAGTTGCTATCTTTGCCGATAGGTTCTTAAGAAGTAGATACCGGAAAAAATATGGAGGGTAAAAAAAATGTTCACCGATATTATTAATATTATTTCAAAATGGGCAATTCCTTGCTTACTATTTTTTATACCTCTAATAGGTTATCTAAGGGGAGTAAGGGTTTACGAGTCATTTGTTCAAGGAGCTAGTGATGGTTTCACTACTGCTGTTAAAATAATTCCATTCCTAGTGGGAATGTTAGTAGCTCTAGGAGTTTTTAGGGCTTCCGGTGCCATGGATATGTTTGCTTCAGTTCTTAACCCTGTATTAACCCTTTTAAGGGTTCCTGCAGAAATTATTCCTCTAGCAATTATGAGACCATTGTCAGGAGGCGGAGCCCTTGGCATAGCTGCTGAATTAATAGGTGCATATGGCCCTGACTCATTCATAGGAAGGCTTTCTTCTACGATGCAGGGAAGCACAGATACCACATTTTATGTTTTAACAGTTTATTTTGGGTCAATTGGAATTGTACGTTACAGATATGCCCTTACCCTTGGATTATTGGCTGATTTGGCAGGACTGATTGCATGTATCTATATAGTAAATCTAGTTTTTGGGTAAAGTGCAATAATAGACTATTACGGATGGTTAATGCATGATAGAATGAGATATATTATAGGTAGTCATATCTCATAGAGGCGGTGTTATATTTTGGAAAGGCTCCAAAAATTCCTTGCTCAGGCTGGAGTGGCATCAAGAAGGAAAAGTGAAGAGCTTATTTTGCAGGGAAGAGTTAAGGTTAACGGTAGAGTTATGCAAGAATTAGGTACGAAAATCAATCCTAGTGCAGATAATATACACATAGATGGAAGGCTATTGGAGCGCAAAGAAGAACACATATACATACTTTTAAATAAGCCGAAAGGTTATATTAGTACTGTTAAAGACAATCATGGGAGAAAAACTGTTTTGGAATTAATCCCAAAAAACATTGGAAGATTATATCCAGTAGGTAGATTGGATTCCCAGACAACTGGTCTATTACTACTTACAAATGATGGTGAATTAACATATAAGTTGACACACCCCAAGCATGGTTTCTCTAAAACATATCGCGCCTCAGTCAAAGGAAAATTGACAGTTGAGGCAGTTACAAACCTTGAAAACGGTGTTACCTTAGATGATGGGGTGACTGCACCTGCAAAGGTAAATGTTTTAGAAATAAAAGATGGTAAAAGCATAGCCGAAATAACAATCCGAGAAGGTAAGAATAGACAAGTGAGAAGAATGTTTGATGCAATAGGTTTTCCAATCTTAAGCTTAAAACGGTCATCTTTTGGATTTTTAACTTTAAAGGGAGTAGCTCCAGGAAAATATCGATATCTCACTACATATGAAGTAAATAAACTAAAAACATTAGTATAAAGGGGTTTTCTTGTTGGTATATGGGTAATACTAAAAAGTATATAAACACCCATATTTACTAACAATTAGACTACCTAGGAGTGATTACTAATGCCAAGATGTTTAAATTGTGGTAATACTAACAGATTTGTCAGCAGTCAAATTGTTTCTTCGAGAATGCATCATCAACCCCATGGAATGGCTGGCCAGTTCTCTGATGAGGGTGGTTTAGTTCATTTAGAAAATAATAATGCACCCGTGGAAACCCATAACGAAGCCTGGCAGACTCCTGAGAAATATTTTGATACTTGTCATAATTGTGGAAGTCAAAATCTATTATGGTAGGACCTTTATATTAACATTCTATAGGTCTTTTATCCTCAGTTTACGAATAAACTGAGGATATTTATATTGTATCAATTTTTTAGAAGGAAAACATTTCTTTATATAGAAATAATATTGAAGATAAGAAGTGAGAAGGGTGGATATGATGGTTAAAAAGCATATAAATGGCGAAGTTCAGGAAACAATATTAAAGGTAAGGATTAGACTTGACTTTAAAAGTGAAGTAAAAAGTAAATTGTTTGCAAATAAAAATCTTATAAAGGCAGCTGAAGAGGCAAGGGAACAGCATGTCGCCCTTTTAAGAAATGTTCCATTTCAGGGAGTTAAGATTGATGATCTAGACTTAGGGATGGAAATCTATGTAGTATTTGATGAGACACTGGGAGAGGACGTAGCATATGCCCCTGTTTTTCTAAATTTAGAAGCAGATTCTTTTGAAGATATTGTACGTTTTGTAATGAGAGATGAATTTAGAAAAATTGAAATAATCGAGCCTCAGGAAATATTCATGAGCAAACAGGATGCAGAAAGATTGTTGTTCAAAGCTAATGCTGAATTGAAAAGTTACAGGAATGCTCTGGACAAAAAATATAATTTAAGATAAAATACAGGCTTAAGAGGGAATTGCCTTAGTTTTATAGAATTTAAAATGTTATATGATTTTTAATTAACTTAAATACATAAGGAGGTAAGGTTAAGTTGGCAAAAATGTATTATGATAGTGATGCTGATCTAGGTTTGTTAAAGGATAAAACAATTGCAATAATTGGATATGGTAGCCAGGGACATGCCCAAGCACTAAATCTAAAAGAAAGTGGATTAAAAGTGGTTGTGGGATTAAGAGATGATTCTCGCTTTAAAGCTGAATGGGATGAGGCAGTTAGCAAGGGTCTTACTGTATTGCCTGTTTCAGAGGCTGCTAAACAAGGGGATTTAATTCAAATTTTGGTACCTGATGAAATTCAGTCTGTTGTTTACATGAATGAAATTGAAGCAAATTTGGATGAAAACAATGTTTTGATGTTTTCCCATGGTTTTAATATTCACTTCAAACAGATTGTACCACCTAAAAATGTAGATGTAATCATGATTGCACCTAAGGGGCCTGGACATCTAGTAAGAAGGCAATATGAAGAAGGTAAGGGAGTACCAGCTTTAGTTGCGGTTTATCAAGACTATAGTGGTAAAGCAAAAGATATAGGATTAGCTTATGCTAAGGGGATTGGTGGCACAAGAGCAGGTGTGATTGAGACTACGTTTGAAGAAGAAACTGAAACAGACCTTTTTGGTGAACAAGCTGTTCTTTGTGGAGGTACTACTGAACTTATAAAGGCTGGCTTTGAAACTTTAGTTGAAGCTGGATATCAACCTGAAATTGCATATTTTGAGTGTTTACATGAATTGAAATTGATTGTTGACTTAATTTATGAAAGCGGATTGGCTGGTATGAGATATTCAATTAGTGATACAGCTCAGTTTGGTGATCTTACAAGGGGAAGAAGAATAGTAACAGAAGAAACTCGTCAGGAAATGAAAAAGATTTTAGCCGAAATTCAAAATGGAGAATTTGCTAGAGAGTGGATTTTGGAAAACAAGGCAAATAGACCAGTCTTTAATGCCTTAAATGAACAAGATGCTAAGTCTGAATTAGAAGTTGTTGGTAAAAAGCTAAGAGATATGATGCCTTGGCTTAAAAAATAAACGGGTTTAAAAGTGAAAGGACAAAAAGCCTTTCACTTTTTTATACTATCCATTAAGGAATAATGCCTTTGACATTGAATTGCATGATTTGGAGGAATTAAATATGAAAATAGTTAGATTTTGGGATGGTAATAAAATATCTTATGGTTCACTAGATAATCATAAAATATCACCGATTAACGGTAATTTATTTGGTAACTTTACTATAGGGAAAGAAACCCTGGAGTTTAATGAGATTCAGCTGCTAGCACCTTGTGAACCTACAAAGATTATATGTATAGGACTAAACTATCACGATCATGCTAAGGAAATGAATTTACCTGTGCCTAAAGAACCTATTGTTTTTTTAAAACCTTCTTCCAGTATAACTGGACCTGGCAATAATATTGTATATCCACCTCAATGCACTAGTATGAGTTATGAGGCAGAGCTAGCAGTAGTAATGGGTAGTGTAACTAAAAATGTAGAAGTCGAGGATGCATTAGATAACATACTTGGTTATACCTGTTCTAATGATGTTACAGCAAGAAATTTACAACCTAAAGATGGCCAATGGACAGTATCAAAGTCCTTTGATACTTTTTGCCCAATAGGTCCATACATAGTAACTGATATTTCTGCAGATAATTTAGCAATTAAGCTTATTATTAATAATGAAATTAAGCAAAATAGTAATACATCTCAAATGATATTTAGCATTCCATTTTTGGTCAGCTATCTGAGTAAGATTATGACTCTCTTTCCTGGAGATGTTATTATTACTGGTACTCCCCCAGGAGTTGGTCCAATGGAACCAGGAGATACTATTATTGTGGAAATTGAAGAGATAGGAAAACTTAACAATACAGTCACTTTGAAGTAGGTTATAGTAAAATATAAGGACGGGTTTATGTGAAAAAAGTTGCCATTGTAGGCGGTGGAGCAGCAGGATTAATGGCTGCAGTAGGGGTTTTAGAAAAAGGAGCTATACCAGTAATATACGAGAAAAATAAAAAACTTGGGATTAAGCTTTTGATAACAGGGAAGGGAAGATGTAATCTTACCAATGAACTTGAAATCTCAGAATTTGTTCAAAGGTTTCCTGGTAACGGTTCTTTTTTATATAGTGCCCTTTACAATTTTAATAACTATCAACTTATTGATTTTCTTAGTTCTCTTAATGTTCCTTGTAAGGTTGAAAGAGGAGGAAGGGTATTCCCCGAATCAGATAAAGCAGGGGATGTTGTAGAGGCATTAACTAATTACATACTTAAAAAGGGTTGCGAAATAAAATATAATACTCCTGTTGAACATTTGTGGTTAGATAATGATAATGGAAGGCTTCAGGGGATATGGGCAAAAGGAAACAATCAAAGGTTTTCCTCAGTAGTCATTGCTACTGGTGGTTTGTCGTATCCTAAAACGGGTTCTACTGGTGATGGATATAAACTTGCAAGAGAAGCTGGACATACGATTATTGATCCATTTCCATCTCTTGTACCATTAAAAACAAAAGAAGCTTGGGTTACACAGGTCCAGGGTCTGACTTTGAAGAATGTTGAAGTAACAGCATTTATGAAAGGTAGAGAACTTGGCAAAGAGTTTGGAGAAATGCTCTTTACTCACTTTGGTGTTTCAGGTCCAATAATCCTAAGCTTAAGTAGATTTGTAGTCAAAGCACTAAAGTCAAAGGGAGGACCTGTAAAAATCAAGATAAACCTTAAGCCTGCACTTGACTCTGCCCAATTAGATGCTAGACTACAAAGGGTTTTTTCTGAGCTTTCTAATAAACAGTTTAAAAATACCTTAGATGGTTTATTTCCTAAGAGTCTTATTGAACCTATGATTTCTTTAAGCAGAATTGAACCCCACAAACCAGCCCATCAGATTTCCAGGGAAGAACGAAATGGACTCGTTTATTTAATTCAAAATTTAGAACTAACCATAAATGGTTTTAGTTCATATGATGAAGCAATTGTAACCTCAGGGGGTGTCAATGTTAAGGAAATAGACCCATCAAACATGGAATCAAAAATAATTCGTGGATTGTACTTTGCCGGAGAAACCATTGACATTGACGGTTTTACTGGGGGTTATAATTTACAGGCTGCCTTTTCAACAGGTTTGTTAGCAGGACAGTCTGCTGGAGAATATACTAATACTTATACGCATAATATTTAGAAAGAAATGTTATGCGGGGGTATTAAGTTGAAGAAAATAAAGGTATTATTAATTTGTGGATGTCTATTATTAATTGCCATCTATTCCTTGTCTAACTTTGACTGGTATTATTATGTTTGGGACAGTAAATATTATGAAAAGGTTCAAGATGCTTATCTTATGCAGTTTCCTCAGGCGCGAGAAGTTGCAAGTCAAAACAATCATTTAATTACTATCACAATAAAAAGTCCAGACTTTTACTCTTTACCTTATGCAAAAATTTACGTTAATGAATATGAAATCTCTGATTTGAGAGATGGCCAAATTACACTTATTGTTGACCATGGGGATAAAATTTTTGTTGATACAAGCTTCTATGAAAGAGAACTAGATCTTGAAGTTGTTGCTACATCTGGAAGTATAGTATATCCTGTAGCTGGTGAAAGGTTTACTTTGTTGCCACAAAACAATTTGCTAGGGGAAATTGAACTTAATAGTACCAGATAGGGGGGGATACCATGAAGATAGGTAGCAAGAAGGTGGCTTCTATAGCTATAAAGTTAGCAATTAGTGAAGACCGCCAGGAAGAAGAGCAATTGAAGCAAGAGTTTAAAGCGTTGGGTATTAAAGCAGCTGCAGTTGACTATGGTGGTGAATACATTTCCTCAATCAAAAAAATTATTGAAAGATCTGTGGTAGCTGCAAAAAGAGAAGGTATCATTAAAGATACTCATGCAGATGAAGGTGCAATTGCCGGTGCAACTAGAGAGGCTCTTTCCCAGATAATGCCTAAAGCTCTGGGGTTAAATGTTGGAGGAAAAATAGGAATAGCTCGCAAGGATGACCATATTACTGTAGTTATCTTTTTTGGTATTGGACTGGTGCATTTGGATGAGATATGTATTGGAATAGCCCACAGGGCGGCACCCTAATGCAGGTACGGGGCATAAGAGGAGCCATTTCTGTTAGTAAAGATACCCAAACTGAAGTTTTAAATGCAACTAAGGCGCTACTTCTAGAAATTGTTTCTCGTAACCAAGTTGAAGTTGAGGATATTGCCAGTATCTATTTTACTGTTACCCAAGATTTAACTAGTACCTTTCCTGCAGCAGCAGCTAGAGACTTAGGTTGGACATATGTCCCGCTTCTTTGTAGTATGGAGATACCTGTTACTGGTAGTGATAAGAAACTAATCAAAGTTCTCATGCATGTTAACACAACCAAAAAACAAAAAGAAATTATACATATATATTTAAAAAAGGCTAAAAGACTGCGTCCAGACTTAATAACAATATGATATAATTTCTGGAGCACTTTATTACTAAGGAGGCATACAGGTGGTTATAGTTATGGAAGCTGGTTCTTCTCCTGGACAAATAGCATATTTAAAGGGAAAGCTCCAAAATGCCGGATTCAAAGCCCACGTTTCTCATGGTGCATCTAGAATAATCATAGGTGTCATAGGAGAAGATACAAGACGAAAATTGGAAGATATGGCTATTAAAGCAATACCTGGCGTTGAGAAAATTGTTTCCATTCTAAAACCGTATATACTTGCAAGTAGAGAATTTATGCCCGAAGATACAATTATACAAGTAGGTAGTGTGGCAATTGGAGGAACAGAAATTCAGGTGATAGCTGGCCCTTGTGCTATAGAAAGTGAAGGACAGGCCTTGGAAACAGCTCTAGCTGTAAAAAGAGCTGGTGCTACTCTTTTTAGGGGAGGAGCCTTTAAACCTAGGACATCCCCTTATTCTTTTCAGGGTTTAGGAGAAAAAGCGTTAAAAATTATGGCAAAGGTACGCGAGGTAACAGGTCTTCAGATAGTTACCGAAGTTATGGATAGTGATACTTTACCACTAGTGGCCGAATATGCTGATGTATTACAGATTGGAACAAGAAATATGCAAAACTATCAGCTACTAAAGAAGCTAGGCGAATGTAGAAAACCTGTTTTACTCAAAAGAGGGGCAAGTGCTAGTGTTGAAGAATGGCTTCTAGCTGCAGAATATATTCTTGCAGGAGGTAATTATCAAGTAATTCTATGCGAAAGAGGTATCAGAACCTTTGCAAACAATACTCGGTATACTCTGGACTTAAGTGTAGTTCCCCTAATAAAAAGCTTGACCCACCTTCCTATCATGGTAGATCCAAGTCATTCTACTGGTAAATGGGAGCTAGTAGCTCCCATGTCTAATGCGGCCATAGCTGCTGGAGCAGATGGAATAATAGTAGAGGTCCATCCTAATCCAGAAGAAGCTCTTTCAGATGGTGCCCAATCCTTGACAATTGGCAGATTTACTAGTATGATGCATGATTTAAGGGCAGTAGCAAGGGCAGTTGGGAGATAACGAATGCTAACTTCCTGATAGTTCAACTAATTGTAAGTAGAAAAACCCTACTTATAGAAGTTTCACTTGATGGAATATGCTAATGGAGGGTAACAAATGGCTAACATTGCTATAGATGGTCCTGCGGGAGCTGGAAAAAGTACTGTTGCAAAAATGCTTGCTCGCAAATTAGGCTATGTGTATATAGATACTGGTGCTATGTATAGAGCATTGACACTTAAGGCTATTGAGAATAACATTGATATTAAAGATGAGCAAACTATGACAAAACTGGCAAATCAAACAAATATAGAGCTTCAGCCGGGGAACCCTCAGAAAATATATTTAGATGAAAGGCTAGTTACAGATGAAATAAGAAGACCTGATGTTTCTCGACATGTTTCAATGGTTTCTCAACATAAAGGGGTAAGAGACAAGTTAGTGGCAGTTCAACAGAAAATTGCCAGCCGTAATAAAGTGGTTATGGATGGAAGGGATATTGGAACAAGGGTTTTACCTAACGCTAAATATAAATTTTTCCTTGATGCAGCATTAAATGAAAGAGCCGACAGAAGATATAAGGAATTGTTGGAAAATGGGTATCAGGTAAGCAAAGAGGAAATTGAAGTTACCCTTTCAATACGTGATAACCAGGATAGTTCCAGAAAAAATTCACCATTAATACAGGCCCAAGATGCAATACTGATTGACACCACGTCTCTTTCAGCGGAAAATGTAGTGGAAATAATGTGTAGGATTGTTAGGGGAGGGTGAGTACGATGCTTTATTCTTTTGCTAAGGCAATTTTTTTATTTATTTTTAAATACCTGTGTAGATGGCAGGTTGAAGGTGTAGAAAACATTCCCCAAAAAGGCCCGGTAGTTTTAATCGCAAACCATACGAGTTATTGGGATCCTATAGCCCTCGGCGTTGTTTCATCAAGGCGTGTGTCATTTATGGCAAAGGCTGAACTTTTTAAGATACCTGTATTATCTCAAATTGTTAAAGGTTTAGGGGCATTTCCGGTTGATAGGCAAAAATCCGATAGAGCAGCTCTTAGGGCGGCACTAGATATACTAGATAAGGGAGATGTCGTAGGAATGTTTCCCGAAGGAACTCGAATAAGGGATGAGGAGCTTGGAGAATTCAAGATGGGAGCCACGATGATAGCAGCTAAAGCTAATGCACCAATAATTCCTATAGCACTTATAAATACTCCCAAAATATTTTCAAAAGGTTTCTTTAGATCCTTTAAAGTAATTGTTCAAAAACCAATATATATAGAGAAAAATGAAGCCCAAAAGGTTACTTCGAAACAGCTAGAACAGATAACTAATGACATAAGACAGCAAATTTTATCTATTTTGCAGGAATTTAAAGATTTTTAACGAAACATTAATAATGTTTGATAAAATGCAGCAAAATAATAATGGATTTATTCACAGGAGTGTCACAATTAGTGAAAATAATTGTTGCCAAAGAAGCAGGTTTCTGCTTCGGTGTGAAAAGGGTAATCGAATTGGCTTACAACAATATAAATCATAATACATATTCGCTTGGACCCTTAATTCATAATCCTCAAGTTATAGCCGATTTAGAGAAAAATGGAATAAAAACCATTACTAATCTAAATGACCTGGAGAGTGGCAGTAACGTAATTATTAGGTCTCACGGAGTAGGCCCACAGGTTTTTGAACAGGCCAATGAATATTCATTAAATATTATTGATGGTACATGCCCTTTTGTTAAAAAAGCACAAAAATTGGCCCGCACTTTATGCGAGGATGGGTATAGGGTTATAGTTGTTGGAGATAAAAACCATCCAGAAGTTCAGGGAATAAAAGATTGGGCAGAAAATGTATATATAATAGCTAATCTTGATGAGGCAAAAGCCTTGCCAGAAATGAACAGGGTAGGAGTTTTAGCCCAAACAACCTTACCAGAGAAAACTTTTCGAGAAATTGTTAATTATCTTAAAGGTAGGATTGTTGATTTTAGAGTGCACAATACCATCTGCCGTGCTACACATTCTAGACAGCAGGCTGCTAAGCAGTTAGCTCCTAATGTAGATATGATGGTTGTGATAGGGGGATACAACAGCGCAAATACCGGAAAGCTTGTTGATTTATGCCGGGAAATAGGAACTCCTACAATTCATATAGAACAAGCTAGTGAATTACAACCTAGTATGTTTAATGAGGTTAAAACAGTAGGAGTGAGTGCAGGTGCTTCAACCCCAGATAGGATTATTGAGGAGGTAGTTTTGAAAATGGTTGAATTTAGTGATGAAAAGAACAACGAAGTCCAAGAAGAAACAGTAGCTGAAAATGTGGATGATACTTCAGTTGCTGTAAATGAAGAAACTGAGGTACAAAGTGTACCTGAAGAAGAACAAATTGTTACATCTGTATCCACTTTTCAAAAGGGTGACATAATTACAGGTACAGTTGTACAAATTGACGAGGAGCAAATCCTTGTTGATGTTGGTGGAAAATCTGAAGGCATAGTTCCAAAGGGTGAAATATCAGCAACTGGAGAGACCGTGGAATTAAAGCCTGGAGATGAAATAGAGGTATTTGTCATCAAGCCTGAAAATGAAGAAGGTCATCCCATATTATCAAAAAGGAGAGCTGACCGACGCAAGGCCTGGGAAAGTATTGAGGATGCCTTTGAAAAGAATATTGAATTAGAAGGTACTGCAGTTGAAGTGGTAAAGGGTGGCATCTTAGTAGATGTTGGTATTAGGGGTTTTGTACCGGCTTCTCTTGTTGAAAGAGGTTATGTAGAAAACCTAGAAGAATATATTGGAAAAACTCTTCGATTAAAAATCATTGAGCTAGAAAAAGGTAAAAATAAAGTAGTATTATCTCAAAAAGCAGTTCTTGATGAAGAATTTGAGCAAAAAAAGCAGGAAACTTGGGATGACATAGAAATAGGCCAAGTAAAAAAAGGTATTGTTAGAAGATTAACTGACTTTGGTGCCTTTATTGACATTGGAGGCGTTGATGGATTATTGCATGTATCTGAAATTTCCTGGGGAAGAGTTGACCATCCAAAAGATGTATTACAGGAAAATCAGGAAGTTGATGTGGTTGTATTAGGTGTTGATAAAAATACAGAAAAAGTTTCTTTAGGCTTAAAGCAACTACAAGAGAATCCATGGAAAACCGCATCTGATAAATATCCAGTAAATACAATAGTAAAGGGTAAAGTATTAAGGATAGCTCCATTTGGAGCTTTTGTAGAGGTTGAGCCAGGTGTAGAAGGATTGGTTCATATTTCTCAACTAGCTACTGATCATGTTGAAAAAACTGAGGATATCGTTTCAGTTGGTCAGATCGTTGAAGTAATGGTTCTTAGTGTGGATACGGAAGCGCAAAGAATGAGTTTAAGTATTAAAGATGCTCTGCCCAAAAAACCAAGTCCTCCAAAGAAAAAGGAAGATAAAAGAGAAGAATATGTTACTACCAATGATGGTGGGTTTACTATTGGAGACTTATATGGAGATTTGTTAAAAGGCAATGGAGAAAAAAAATAGACTAAAAAGAAAATTAGATCACATTGAAAACACCCTTAAGTTTCCTGATGGACCAAACTCACCAGGTTTTGAAGATATTTATCTGATACACCAAGCATTGCCTGGCATAGATTGGGATGAAATTGATACTAGCCAAAATCTGTGGGGAAAGACGTTGTCTTTCCCCTTGATTATTAATGCTATCACGGGTGGCCCAGTAGAAACAGAGGAACTAAATAAAAAGTTATCTTTATTGGCTGCTGAGTATTCTATAGGGATGGCTGTTGGGTCTCAGACAGCAGCTTTAGAATTATCTACATCTATACCAACCTTTAGAATAGCACGTAAAGTAAACCCCAATGGATTATTGCTAGCTAATGTGAGCGCTAACAGCCCTTACCATAAAGCCTTGGCAGCAGTTGATATGATCGAAGCTGATGCTTTACAACTTCATATTAACACAGCACAAGAAATCTTTATGGAGGAGGGAGACAGGCGTTTTTCCCAGTTGGAAGAGAATATTGCTGAAATTATTTTAAAATCCCCTGTTCCAATAATAGTTAAGGAAGTTGGTTTTGGGATTTCTAAAGAATGTGCACATAAGTTACACAGTATTGGAGTTAAATGGGTAGACGTAGGGGGTACTGGTGGCACGAACTTTATCAATATAGAATCTGCAAGAAGCGACAAATCAATTATCACATCCCTAGTATCATGGGGTATACCTACTGCAGCTAGCTTATTGGAAATCAAGAATGAAAATTTGCCAATCAAACTTATTGCATCAGGTGGGATAAGAAACGGATTAGATTTACTTAAGTCCATTGCTATGGGTGCTGTTTCTGGAGCTATAGCTGGTTCCTTTATAAAAGCAGCGGTAAAGCCAGGAACTGATGAAATCAATCAACTATTAACAGCAATAAAAAATGATTTTAGAAAGGGAATGCTCCTAAGTGGCTGTAAAAACATCTCTGAGCTAAGGAATATTCCGGTTATTATTAACGGCTTTATAAAAGAATGGATAGATACAAGGAGTAGCTGAAAGCGAGCTATTCCTTTTTTATTTTTATACATAAATAGACGTTTTATCGGAAACAAAGACATTATTCTTGTAATATCTTTTGTAATACTTAAAGGACTTTTGTAAAAATCTATTGAATATTATGACTGTAAATATTTTACTAACTAGTAAGATTTACGGCTATAATTACCATTATTTTATTTGATATATAATTGCTAAAAATCTAGTAATATATACTACTATGATTGTCGTTACGGAGAAAAACGGTATTTTTATTGAAAGGAGGGAACTTAGCTGCTGTTTAGAATAAAAAATAAAGGGAGGTAAATAAAATGCGTTTAGCTACCAAAATTCTAATCGGTCTAGTGGCAGGTATTATCGTGGGTTTATTTATGCAAGGTTCACAAGATATTGCAGTAAATTATATTAAGCCCTTTGGAGATTTATTTATTCGTTTAATTATGATGATTATTGTTCCTTTAGTATTTTCTTCTCTAATAGTGGGTGCCGCAAGTACAGGTGATGTCAAAAAATTGGGTAGAATGGGTGCAAAAACAATTGCCTTTTATTTAGCTACTACTGCATTTGCCGTTACCGTTGGTCTTATTTTAGCAAATATCTTTAAGCCGGGTAGTGGATTAACTTTACCAGTAGGTGCAGAGTATGTAGGACGTGAAGCTCCACCACTCATGGAAGTATTATTAAATATTGTACCAAGTAACCCAATTCAAGCCATGGCAAGTGGCTCTATGCTGCAAATCATTGTTTTTGCTCTTTTTATAGGAATTGCCATCTCATTAGTTGGTAAACAAGCAGAGCCCGTTAAAACCTTTTTCGAGGGATTTGCTGAAGTTATGTATAAAATTACTGGAATCGTAATGCAGGTTGCACCCTATGGTGTTTTTGCATTAATTATTCCAGTCGTTGCTGCAAATGGGCCTGCTGTACTTCTACCGCTTGGCAAAGTGATAGGGTTAATGTATGTAGGTGCAATCATTCATGCATTGATTGTTTATACATTAGTTATTAAAGGTTTCTCAAAGCTTACAATTCCTGGGTTTTATAAAGGCATACTCCCTGCACAGGTGATAGCTTTTTCTACATGTAGTAGTGGTGCAACCTTACCTGCCACAATAAAATGTACTGAGGAAAACCTTGGAGTTTCTAAAAGCACATCAAGCTTTACTCTACCTTTAGGCGCCACAATCAATATGGATGGAACTGCAATATACCTAGGTATATCGGCGCTTTTTGTTGCCAATGTATATGGTTTAGATTTGACTATAGGGCAGCAATTATCAGTAATATTAACAGGAACCTTAGGATCAATAGGTGCCGCAGGAGTTCCTGGAGCTGGGTTGATTATGCTTACAATGGTTCTAGCATCAGTTGGCTTGCCTATCGAAGCCATCGCCCTAATAGCGGGTATTGATAGAATACTTGATATGGCAAGAACTACATTAAACATTACAGGTGATGCTGCTGCTGCAGTCTTTGTTGATGCAACTGAACAGAAGTATGCACCAACAACAACTGAAACAGATCAATCAATTTCCACATAAGTTTAATGTAAATTTTTACTTGAGAGCGTAGATTTAAACCTCATCTAACCTAGGTTAGATGAGGTTTTTTGTATATTAGGCTACGTCAAAGGGAAATATAAACAAAGAAAATTATTACAGAAGGGAGTTATTTAAGTGGAAAGATATCCGATAGGAATGATACTTCTCATGATTGTAGCTGTTCTAATATACTTTGGATTAGCACAAAGGATATTAGATCGTATGAGGCTAACAGATAAAGCTGCTCTAGTGATTGTAGGTGCCATATTTCTTGGTAGTTTTATAGATATACCTATACCCTTAGCAAATATTGAAGGATCTATTAATGTAGGTGGTGCTATTGTACCAATTGGAGTTGCTATATATGTTTTATCTCGTGCAGGAACAAGAAAAGAAGTGATTCGTACACTAGTTGCCATAGCGGCAACTGCTGGAGCAGTTTACTTCTTTAACAGTTATGTCATGTCTGCTGACCCTTGGCAGACTGGAAGGGATATTATTGATCCCCTTTATATGTACCCAATAATTGCTGGAGGAATAGCTTATCTTGTTGGAAGATCTAGAAGGGCAGCATTCATCGCAGCAACCTTAGGGGTATTAATTCTAGATATAGTCAATTTTAGCCTTCTAGCTACTACTGGTGTACGAGGAACAGTTGCTATAGGTGGAGCTGGAGCCTTTGATGTAATCGTTATTTCCGGTCTATTTGCTGTTCTATTAGCTGAGGTTGTGGGCGAAACCTTAGAAAGAGTACAAGGAGGTCCACGCACAAAAGGAAGGGCAAAAGAACTAATTCAGGGTTTGCAGGACATAGAAGGCCCAGCACCAGCAAAGAAACCAACTGAAGAAACAATTGAAGAAAGTACTGATAAACAATTGGAAGATGAAGCAGTATTAGATCATAGAAGTATCGAGAATAGGAAAGAAAATGTTGACTCACTTGATATGGGAGGTGAAAAAAAAGATGAAAAATAGATTGTTTATATATCTTTTAGGTAGCTGTCTGCTTTTAGTAGTTAACTTTAGTGTATCTGGAGTACAGGCTAGTTTATTTGAAGAACTAGATTTTCATTCTAGTGCGCAAGAGCCGTACGAAATCTATAATGAAGAGGATGAATTACTATCTATTATGGCAAGGGTTATTCAGGTCGGTGATGAGTTAATAGCCTTTGACAATAAACACTACAGAGTAACTAAGGTAGAAGGTAGAAAGGCTATTGCTACTTATGATGGAAAGCATGACATAGAGCCTCTACAGTTATCCATGGTCTCAAGTATACCTGTTCAAGAGGAAGGAGATATTAATGACATAGTTATTGCCATCTATCATACTCATAGTGCAGAGTCCTATGTTCCTTCTGATGGTGCAGAAAGTATCCCTGGCGATGGTGGCATATTCGATGTAGGTGATGTTTTTGCTGAAGCTCTTGAAGGACAGAATTTTACTGTTATCCATGATGTAACTGCCCACGAACCTCACGATTCCCAGGCATATAATAGGTCAAGACGGACTGCTGTAGACATTTTAAGACAGGAGCCTTCTGTATTAATCGATGTTCATAGGGATGGAATACCTGACCCAGAGTATTATAGGGAGGAGATTGATGGAGAACTTGCTACCCAAATACGTTTAGTTGTTGGTAGACAAAACCAGAATATGGAGAGCAACCTGGAGTTTGCTAAGCATATTAAAGCAGCAGGAAATGAAGTACATCAAGGAATTGTTAGGGAGATATTCATAGCCCAGGGTAATTATAATCAAGATTTAGCCCCAAGGGCAGTCTTAATAGAAGTTGGAACTCACACAAATACTAAAGAAGAAGCTCAAGTTGGAGCAAAACTATTTGCCGAGATAATGCCCGCAGTAATGGGTGTTACACCCGGTGCTCCTTCAGCAGGTGGTCCACCAACACAGGGAAGTGATTGGAGTACAATTGGGTGGATACTAGCTTTAACCGTAATTGGAATAGTAGCATTTCTTGTAATAAGTACTGGTAGTTGGGAAGGTGCTCTGAATAAAGGCAAACAATTTGTTACTAAAGAATGGGCGAATTATATGGGTGGTATTAGAAGAAATCGACTAAAAGATAATGGCAAAGATGATAATAAGGAGTAAACTAATTAGAATGGGGGGATTGCCATGGAAGATTATGGTGTAATGGTGTTACTTTCTGTGGTTCTTGGTACAGCTGGAAGAATCTTTTTATTAAAAACGGACTACAGGCAGTATCCTGGTTATCCCCATGGTTATTTAACTCATATTTCACTAGGTTTTATAGCTGCTGCTTTAGGTGCAGTAGCTATTCCAGCCTTGGCGGAAAAAGAGTTTACTGCCGTCACCTTTCTAGCCTTAGCTGCCCAACAATTTAGAGAAATTAGAAATATGGAAAGAGATTCATTGCAAAAGCTAGAGGATGGAGATATTATTCTCCGGGGAAATGACTATATAGAAGGTATAGCTAGGGTTTTTGAAGCAAGAAATTATCTAGTAATGATAATTTCTTTTGGAACTAGTCTAGCAATTTTTTTTACTAACTGGATAGTTGGAGTAATTGTAGGTTTTGCTCTGATCTTTTTAGCAAGCAGGCTGATGCAGGGGCAGATGATTCAAGATATAGCAGAAGTTAAACAGGGCAAGCTATATTTTGATAATTCTCTTTTGATGATTGATGATATTGTAATCATGAACGTTGGTTTAAAATCATCTAAAGAAAAGATTTTAAAGGAAGGTCTAGGAATAGTTATTAAACCAAATGATGATAATGCAAGGGCCACACTTCACAACCCAGGTCAAAGACAAGCAATTATACATATTGCATCAACTATCATAGGTACTAAATCTGAAGTTGGTGAACAGGAATGGACACCCTTAGCTAGAAAAAATATTGATACTGGTGTTATCGGACTCTTTATTTTACCGAATGAACCTGATATAAAGGCATTAATTAAATCAGTTGAAACTTCACCAGTTTTAGAGAGCTCCAGAAGGAATATCCTTTCTACAGAGGCAGGAAAATATGCTTCTGATTGAAAGAAACCTGTCAGTATAACTATTATCATAAGAAGCGATATTTTTATTTTTAGGATGTCTGAAGTTGGATGGAAGGTGAATATGGATGGATTCAGGTGTTTTACTAGCAATTGTTACAACAAATCTAGATTTGGTAAAGGGTGGTGCTGCTCCGATATTTATAGCAAAGGATGAAGAGGAAATGGAAAAGCTTTCTTTGCTTATGAGTAGAATATTTAAAGCAATGGTTCATGATTTAGAAAATGGTGTTTATCTTTTATATAGACAATAAATAACGAAATTAGGTGAAAGCATGAAAATTGTTTATCATTGCTATGGGGGTTCCCATTCATCAGTTACAACTGCTGCAATACATCTAGGCTATCTACCTAATCACAGAAGACCTACATCTGAGGAGTTAATGGGATTGCCTTTTTTTGATAAACAGATAGACAAGGACCATGGGAAATTTAATTTGATGGGTAAAGATGAGATTGGCAATGAAGTTTACATATGTGGTTGTCGGAGCCTGGGTAGTAAAGTGGAAAAAACTTTACAAGGCGTTGCTAAGATAACAAATACACCAATAGATGACATGATTTTTATTGACACTTTAAATGGAGTAAATAATTTAATGCGTGTAGGTGGTTTTCTATCACGTAAACTTAAACTAGTATCCATGGGAAGACCTTTAGTCCTCGAGGGTACGATAAATTCTTTTAACAAATTTGTTGATATGGTAGGCGAGGTAAAAAAAAATATAGCCCAAAGATAACTGTTACTTGGAGGAAGATATGAAAATCATTTATTACTGCTCTACTGGTAGACATACATCTATATTTATGGCGCATTTACATTTAGGAAACATTTCTTTGAAAAAACACTATCAGGCTGAAGAGATAAATAAATTACAGTATTTTGATAAAATATCTACAAATGAAGAACCTTTACTAATTGGCATTGATAAAGATGCTAATGAAGTTTACACAATTGGAATTCCTAAGGAAAAAGAAATAATGGAGAAAATTATTTTAAATTTTTTGGAATTAAGGGGAAAGGAATCTTCGGCTATTAAAATGATTGATGCCGATACATGCAGCAATCCCTGGATTAAGCTAGGGATTTTTTTATCTATGAATACAAGGTTTAAATGGCTTGCTAACCAGCTTGTACTTAAAGGACTAGAAAATTATTCCTCATGCTTCTTGACTACTGCTCATAGTTAGCGGATAATTAGGGACGTGGGAATAGAGGTGGGATAATGAATAACAGTATATTTAAAGCTTTCATCAATCACGTTGAGCCCAATTCCATTGCAGAAGAAGTCGATATCAAGATGGGAGATAAACTTCTAAAAATTAATGGAACCCCATTAAGAGATATTCTTGATTATCATTTACTAGCAGAAAATGATTTTATAGAATTAGAAATTGAAAAGGAAAATGGGGAGCTCTGGGAAATAGATATTGAAAGGGATCCTCATGAACCTTTGGGGATTTCATTCAATGAAGAATGCTTTGATGGATTGAACAAATGCCTAAATAAATGTGTTTTTTGCTTTCTTAAGGGTTTGCCAAAGGGTATGAGAAAGACTCTTTATATAAAAGATGATGACTACAGACATTCTTTTTTGTATAGCAATTACATTACTCTAACAAATGTTTCTTGGGATGATCTTGCAAGGATAATTAAATACAAGCTTAGTCCTCTATATATTTCTGTACATACCACTAATCCTGAATTAAGAGAAAATATCTTGGGAAGTCGATTGGCTGGAGACATTTTTGAAAAATTAAAATACCTTGCTAAAAGTGATATTGAGATGCACACTCAGATTGTTTTATGTCCCGATTTAAATGATGGGGCAGAGTTGGATAAAAGTATAGAAGATTTATCTAGTCTATGGCCTTCCATTAAATCTCTTGCAATAGTCCCAGTTGGCTTAACTAAATATAATTATTTAGCCAATAAATATCTTAGACACTTTTCTATTGAAGAGAGTATTTTGGTGATGGATAAGATACATAAGTGGCAAAAGCTGTTTCTAGAAAAATTCAATTCACGGTTTGTATTTGCTGCCGATGAATTTTTCTTACGGGCTAATATAAATATTCCAAATGAAGCAGATTATGAAAATTATCCTCAATTAGAAAATGGAGTTGGCCTTGTTAGAAATTTTGTCAACGATTTTAAAGATTTTTTTAAGGAAAATCAATTTACTATTTTTGATCATAATAAAAAGTTTCTAATAGTTACTGGACAATCTGCATTTCCTATTATAAGTAGTCTGATTAAAGAGTTTTATAACCAAGATATAGTAACTGTTCATCAAATTGAAAATAGGTTTTTCGGAAATTCAATCACAGTTGCTGGCTTACTTACAGGAGGCGACATTATACAGGGTTTAAAAGAAGTAATCAAAGAAAATAGTATTTTACTAATTTCTGATGTTTTACTAAAAAGGGATGACAACATATTCTTAGACAATATGAATGTAAGTCAATTGGAGCAATCTCTTGACGTGAAAGTACAGATTATTGAAAACTCAGGATATGCTCTGGCAAATGCAATAACAGGAGGTGAATTAGATGTCAAAACCAGTAATAGCCATAGTTGGTAGGCCAAACGTTGGTAAATCAACTTTATTTAATAGAATAACTGGTGGTAGGGTAGCAATAGTAGATGATATGCCTGGTGTTACCAGAGACAGAATGTATAGAAATGGTACATGGCTTAGCAACCATTTCACGCTCATAGACACAGGTGGTCTAGAATTTGAAGATGAAATAAATACAATTAGTAAGAAGGTTAAATTGCAAGTAGAGACTGCTGTAGATGAGGCTGACTTAATAATTTTTGTTGTAGATGGTAAAATAGGGCTTTCTCCTGATGATTTAACCATTGCTACACTATTACGCAAATCAGGCAAACCAATAATTCTAGTTGTAAACAAGGTAGACGACTTCTCAAACTTTCAAGATTATGATTTTTATAAATTAGGGTTAGGGGAACCAATTGGTATTTCCGCTGAACATGGAAAAAATATAGGTGACTTGTTAGACCAAACTATGGCTGCACTTCCCCATTTATCTGAGGAAGAGTTTGATGAAGATATTGTTAAAGTAGCCGTTATAGGAAAGCCAAACGTTGGAAAATCTTCATTGATTAATAAGATATTAGGTGAAGATAGAGTTATAGTAAGCAATGTTCCTGGTACCACAAGGGACGCTATTGATACATATTTTGAACATGAAGACCAAAAATTCATTTTGATAGATACTGCAGGTATGAGAAAAAAGGGTAAAATTCACAATCCCACAGAGAGATATAGCGTTATACGCTCTTTAAGGGCTATTGACAGATCAGATGTGGCTTTAATCCTGATTGATTCTGTAGAAGGTGTTACTGAGCAAGATAAAAAAGTAGCTGGATATGTACATGAAGCTGGCAAAAGCTCTATCTTAGTTGTTAATAAATGGGATCTAATTGAAAAAGATACTAAGACCATGCATGAATTTGATCAAAAAATTCGTGCGGAGTTGGGTTTCATGCAGTATGCTCCTACAGCATACATATCCGCTCTTACTGGTCAAAGAGTTATGAAGTTATTTGAACTCATAAGATTTGTATCTGAACAGGCAAATTACCGAATACCAACACCTATCTTAAACGATTTTATAAGAGATATTGTAGCATTTACACCGCCACCTACTGACAAGGGAAATAGGTTGAAGATATTATATGTTACACAAATATCTGTCAAGCCTCCATCTTTTAGACTTTTTGTTAACGATCCTGAATTATTTCATTTCTCTTATAAAAGATATGTGGAAAACCAACTCAGGAAAACCTTTGGTTTTGAAGGCAATCCTATTCGCCTAGATATATCCAAAAGAAAAGAAACGTAAAGGGGGATACATTATAATGATTAATGTTGCAGTACTAGGATCTGGTAGTTGGGGAACAGCCCTTTCTTTAGTGCTTTCCGATAGCAAACATAATGTCACTCTATGGGGTAGAGAAGATGAAATTGCCAATATTTATAAAGATGACCGGGAAAATAAGGCTTATCTTCCGGGTGTAAAGCTTCCTAATACTATAAAATTTACTAGTGATATTGACAAAGCCTTGGCTAGGGCAGAGCTAATTGTTCTTTCTGTACCTTCGCAGGCAGTTAGAGAAGTCTGTTGCAACATACGACCTTACATTAAAGGAAATCCTGTTATTGTAAATACTGCAAAAGGTATAGAAATCAAAACACTTTCTAGATTATCACAGGTTATTAAGGAGGAACTTCCTTTACATAGTGATAATATTGCCGTCTTATCAGGGCCAAGTCATGCTGAAGAGGTAGGCTGTAGAATCCCCACGGCTATTGTATCAGCTTCTGAAAATAAAGGAATTGCTGAATATGTACAAGATGCTTTTATGACCCCTTATTTTAGGGTATATACTAATCCAGACATAATAGGAGTGGAAATGGCTGGTTCTTTAAAGAATGTTATTGCTGTAGCTACTGGTATTTCTGATGGTTTAGGCTTTGGAGATAATAGTAAAGCTGCTCTTATCACTAGAGGTCTTAGTGAAATTGCTAGATTGGGAAGTAAAATGGGTGGTGAACTTTTAACTTTTGCTGGTTTAAGTGGAGTAGGTGATCTGGTAGTTACCTGTACCAGTATGCATAGTCGTAATAGAAGAGCAGGAATACAACTTGGGCAAGGTAAGCCTTTAGAGCAAATTCTTAAGGACATGGGAATGGTTGTTGAAGGTATCAAAACTACTAAAGCTGCCTTTGACATGGCTAAGCTAAATCAGGTTGAAGTCCCTATTACTGAAGAGTTATACAAAATCTTGTTTGAGGGGCTTGACCCAAAACTGGGAGTGGCAAGCCTCATGGAGAGAAATAAGACCCACGAGGTTGAAGAAATAGTTTTAAACCGAAAAGATTGGTAAAGAAAAAAAGTATGGCATTTAGCTGTACTTTTTTTCTATGTGCAGGCATATTCTGTAATAATCGTCCAACCATCTCATATACATATATTGGTGAAAGAGTTTAATACTCTTTAAGGTTGGATGAAGGAGGGATGGAACAGCTAGAGTATATAATCCTGTCCTTTGAAATCATAAAAAATATAGTAAGGAGGGAAAGAAAGCGTGGATAATACGACTATCTTTCGTGACATAGCTGAACGTACAGGAGGTGATATTTATCTGGGTGTAGTTGGCCCTGTTCGCACAGGTAAATCCACCTTCATCAAAAAGTTTATGGAACTTATGGTCATACCTAATATTGAAAATCCTAATGATAGAGACCGTGCTAGAGATGAACTTCCACAAAGTGGTGCAGGTAAAACTATAATGACTACCGAACCAAAATTTATACCTGCAGATGCGGTAGAGGTAAAAATCAAAGATGGACTGAAGATGAATGTTAGGGTAGTAGATTGTGTTGGTTATACAGTAGAAGGAGCAAAGGGATACGGTGATGAAGACGGACCTAGAATGGTTAGAACACCATGGTTTGAAGATGATATTCCTTTTCAAGAAGCAGCTGAGTTTGGGACTAAAAAAGTAATCGAGGACCACTCAACTATGGGACTTGTGGTATTTACTGATGGCAGCATCTCAGATATTCCAAGAGAGAACTATGAGTCAGCAGAAGAAAGAGTTATATGGGAATTACAGAGTTTAAACAAACCTTTCATTATCATCTTAAACTCAGCTAACCCATACTCTGAAGAAACTTACAATCTTGCAAATTCTCTTGAGGAACAGTATAGATCACCAGTATTACCAATGGATGTTTCAAACTTAAAAGAAGAAGATATTATGAACATTTTAGAAGAGGCTCTCTATGAGTTCCCTGTTGTTGAAATTAGTATTGATCTACCTTTATGGATTGATGAATTGGACGAAGAGCACTGGTTGAGAGTTTCGTATCAAGAAAGTGTAAACACAGCAACTGAAAATGTTAAGAAAGTAAGAGATATTGATAATGTCATAGAGACTCTTTCTATTAAAGAAAATGTTTCTAATGTTGTTCTAAAGGATATGAACCTTGGTACAGGTACAGCATACATTGATGTAAGTGCTGATAAACAACTCTACTTTAAAGTATTAGAAGAAGAAACTGGACATTCAATTCATAGTGAACAGGAATTAATGAAACTGATGAAGGAGTTATCCATAGTTAAAAAGGATTATGATAAAATTGCAACCGGCCTAAATGAAGTTAGAAACACAGGTTATGGCACAGTTACTCCTACCCTTGCTGAAATGATACTAGAAGAACCAGAGTTAATAAAACAGGGAAGAGGTTTTGGAGTAAAATTAAAGGCAACCGCACCATCTTATCATTTAATACGGGCTAATATTACTACTGAAATCACACCTCTTATTGGCACAGAAAAACAGTGTGAAGAGCTTATTCAATATATAGTGGAAGAATTTGAGGAAAATCCACAAAAAATTTGGGACACAAATATCTTTGGTAAATCTCTCTATGACCTAACTCGAGAAGGAATTCAAGGAAAACTATACAGAATGCCAGAAAATGCACAAGAGAAACTTCAGGAAACATTAGAAAGAATAGTAAATGACGGTAGCGGGGGGCTCATTTGCATTATTATATAGTCGGTTAATCACCGACTTTTATTTTTTTTAAAAACATATTTATATAAAAAATAACTATTAATTATTTCCATACGTACAATTAAAAGAAGGATATTTGTCCTAAATAGAGAATTAAAAATCCTAGAACTATTTATAACCAAGCTAATATACTGATATGCAGATATATCACCAGAATATCCAGGAAAGTCATTATTTTATATTTCCTTATGGAAAATTCAAGACTAATTGGAGGTGATTTAGGTAAGTATCTTAATGAATTCTGCATAACATTTAAAAAATGAGGAGGTTTACAGTTTGAAAAAGAAAATTATTTTAATGTTAGTTTTTGCTTTGGTGTTAAGTTTTGCGTTAGCAGGGTGTGGTGGCCAAGAACAAGAACCAAACAATGAAGGAAATGATCCAGTTGAAGAGCCACCAGTAGTTGAAACGCTTAACATTAGTATTATCACTGGCTCTACTGGTGGTACATACTATCCGCTAGGTGGAGCTATGGCCAATGTATGGACAAATTATATTGATGGTCTTCAAGTAACATCTCAGCCAGGTGGTGCATCTGTTGAAAGTGTCAACAGAGTAAATGCTGGTGAAATTGAATTAGGAATGGCAATGAATAATATTGCTGATGATGCATGGAATGGAAAAGGCACTTGGGCAGAAGATGGTCCACAGCAAAACTTCAGGGCTATTGGTGTTATTTATCCAGAGGTATACCAAGGGGTAGCTTTAGCAGATAGTGGAATAGACTCCATTGAGGACTTAGGCGGCAAGAGAGTTGCTGTTGGCCCAGTTGGTAGTGGTACGATGGTATTAAGTGAAGGAGTATTTAGAATTGCTGGTTTGGAATTTGATGACATGACTGCAGACTATGCTGGATTTGGAGATGCCGCTAGCAAAATGAAGGATGGTCATTTAGATGCTAACTTTGGTGTTCTCGGAGTTCCAGCCGCTGCTATTCAGGATATCATGACTTCACGTGATATTAACGTAATTGAAATTGATGATGAAATGTTTGCAAAGATTAAAGCTGAAATGCCATTCTTTTCCCAGTTTATCATTCCAGCCGGAACCTATGGGAATGAAGAAGATGTTAAAACAATCAACTGTCAGGCTGCATTATATGTAACACCTGACATGTCAGAAGATATGGTATATGAAATTACTAAGGTATTCTATGAGCATGCTTCTGAGATTGCTGATGCTCACGCAGCTGGAAGATACATTAGCTTAGATAAAGCATTAGATGGTATTAGCACTCCACTTCATCCAGGTGCTTTAAAATACTACCTAGAGCAAGGTATTGATGTACCAGAAGAGATTAGGTAACATATAACTAGTATTACTATTTAAACCAACAAAGTACTAACTTGATACATTATAATATTTATCTAATTGAATTAGGAGGTGCAGGTCGGGTGCCTAAAAAAGCACTCGACCTTACCTATTATGAAGAAAATATTAGTAATAATATGTTTTATTTTGATAATTCTTGGTATTTTATTGTTTAGTAGCCATTATTATTTAGAGGTTAGAGTTAATGGTTCAGAAGAGCTTGTTTACCAACAAAAGGCTAAGTTAGATGATGAATTTGATATCTACTGGACACATTCTGTTACTTTACAGCCTGTAATCGAGAGTTATAAGCTTCAAGCTCCTGGTATTATTTCAATGGAAAAAATGATATTTGATGATAATGGACCTAATCTACCGGCACATCCAGAGTATAATCAGGTCTGGACTATTAAAGATGGGAAATTCATTGTTACTGGTTATGATAGGGTTTTTGAAAGAGTTCCCGTCACCATTGGTGCAGTTATAGCAGACCATAAATTAATATATAACGGAAAAACAACATCTCTAAAGAAAGCATTTAAACCGGGTGGATTTGTTCATGTAGGAATAGCAAATAAGATGTTCATAGAGTATTTAGTCAAGGAGGTCGAAATATGGCTGACAAAGAGATAACCCTTTCTAAAGAAAATGACGAATCCAAACAGTTCGAGACCAGTTTGGATGAGGAACAAACTACGGATGTATTGGCCAAATACGACCGAGAGTTTGCCTTTCGTAGACTACAGGGTCCAATTGCCTGGTTTTGCTTTCTTTTAGCAGTTGGCTGGTCGCTGTTTCACCTATATACAGCTTATTTTGGAACCCTTCCTGGAACATTACAGCGAGCTCCTCATGTGGGAGCAGCATTAGTATTGATTTACCTCATTTATCCGGCAAAGAGAGGTTCTAAGAGTAATACGATACCATGGTATGATTATATTTTGGCATTAGCGAGTTTTGTAGTATCCGCTTACCATGTTGTATTCTATAAGGAACTCATTTGGCGGGCAGGTTTATATACTGATTTTGACATGTGGATTGGTCTTGTCGCCATTGTCTTAATTATTGAAGCTACTAGAAGGCTAGCAGGTCCTGTTCTTATATCTTTAGCCATCTTTTTCTTAGGTTACGCGTATTTTGGAGATTACTTCCCAGGATTTATGCAACACCAGGGATTATCAATTAAAAGAATAGCGGTGTTCCAGTGGCTAGGTTCTGAAGGTATCTTAGGTATTCCGATTTACGTATCTTCAACATTTATCTTTCTATTTATGTTATTTGCAACATTTTTAAAGAAGACAGGTATTGGAGACTGGATGACTAATGTTGCTATTGGACTTACTGGACGCGCTACAGGTGGTCCTGCAAAGGCTGCTGTTATAGCTAGTGCTGTTCAGGGTACTATTTCTGGAAGCTCTGTTGCAAACACAGTAGGTACAGGTTCTGTTACTATTCCTTTAATGAAAAGTATTGGTTACAGAAAAGAATTTGCTGGAGCAGTCGAAGCTACTGCATCAACTGGTGGACAGCTAATGCCTCCTATTATGGGTGCAGCAGCCTTTATAATGATTGAATTTTTAAATGTTCCGTATACCAGCATTGTTGCAGCTGCGGCGATACCTGCTTTATTGTACTTTACTGGAGTCTTTACGACTGTGCATTTTGAGGCTGTTAAAACTGGATTAACAGGTATGCCGAAGGAGAGGATGCCTGATGTTAAACAGTTATTAAGGAAGTGGTTTTTAGCTTTACCTATTGCAGCAATTATTTATTTACTAGTAAAAGGTTTTACGCCTACCATGGCTGCTTTTTGGGGTATTGTAAGTTGTGTAGTAGCATCAATGATTCTTAAAGAAACACGGATGACCATCCGGAAGATTATTACAGCTCTAGAAGAAGGTGCAAGATCTGCATTACCGGTAGTTGCAGCATGTGCCACCGCAGGTATTATTGTTGGCATAATTACCTTATCTGGTTTAGGTTTAAAGCTAGCTGGTGGTATCGTGAGTTTAGCAGGGGGCAGCCTTATTCTAACCATGGTCTTTACAATGCTTTGTTCTATCCTACTGGGTATGGGAGTACCAACTACTGCAAATTATATTATACAAGCTACTGTTTCTGCACCAGCACTAGTAATGTTAGGGGTAGAACCTATAGCTGCACATTTATTTGTATTCTATTTTGGTATTGTGGCTGACATAACCCCACCGGTAGCCTTAGCTGCTTTTGCAGGCTCAGGTATTGCTGGTTCTGATCCATTGAAAACTGGTGTTGAAGCATTTAAACTTGGATTTGCCGCCTATTTAGTACCATATATGTTTGTCTTATCTCCAGTTTTAGTTTTAGTAAGGCCAGAAGGTGTAACCACTTTTCTTTTTGTCTTTTTAGTTGTTAAAGCTGTAGTTACTGCAATAATCGGTATGACTGCAATTGGCGGATCAACTACTGGATATTTCATGGCTAAAGATCTATGGTATGAAAGGATAATTCTCTTTGTCGGTGGTGTGACTTTAGTTAATCCAGAATTGCTTACTGATATAGTTGGATTTATACTAGTTGCTACTATCTGGTTTTTACAAAAGCAGCGTAATAAAACTCAAAAGCCTAGTATCTCGGTATAGAAACTTAACTTGACAAATAATTTAATTAGTTGTATAGTTTTAAATAATTTAATAAAGAATCTTATTTAGAGTGGTGGAGGGACTGGCCCTATGAAACCCGGCAACCCCCCTTAGGGAAGGTGCTAAATCCTGCAGCCCCAGTTTTTTATTGGCTGATAGATAAGAGAGTCGAAATGCCGTTAAAAGCCTCTTCTTATCGAAGGGGCTTATTTTATATTAAAAGGAGAGAGTAATTATGAACAACAAATTTAACTTTAACACCAGAGCACTTCATGAAGGACATGTTCCAGATAAAGACACTTTATCTAGGGCTGTTCCAATTTATCAAACCACAAGTTACTTATTTGAGGATAGTGATCATGCTGCACGACTATTCTCTTTAGAAGAGCCAGGAAACATCTATACAAGAATAATGAACCCTACTACTGATGTTCTCGAAAAAAGAGTAGCTTCTCTAGAAGGTGGAGTGGGAGCTTTAGCAGTATCTTCAGGACAAGCTGCCATTACTCTTGCAATCTTAAACATATGTGAAGCTGGGGATCATCTGGTATCATCTTCAAGCCTTTATGGAGGAACCTTTAATCTATTTGCTGTTACATTAAAAAAAATCGGTATAAATGTAACAATGGTGAAGCCTGATGTTACTGAAATGGCTAGTGCCATAACTCCACAAACTAAGTGCTTGTATATAGAATCAATTGGAAACCCAAAAATGGACATCCCTGATATTGAAGCTTTATCAAAACTGGCAGAAGAACATAATATACCGTTGATAGTTGATAATACCTTTGCTACTCCATATTTATGCCGCCCATTTGAGCATGGAGCACATATAATTGTTCATTCCGCAACTAAATTCTTAGGAGGTCATGGAACCTCAATTGCAGGGGTAATCGTAGATTCTGGTAAATTTCAATGGACTAAAGATAAATTTCCTGGACTAGTAGATCCTGATCCAAGTTACCATGGAGTTAGCTATACTGAAGTATGTGGACCCGCAGCCTATATAGTTAAAGCACGAGTTCAGTTATTGAGAGATATTGGCTGCAGTCTCAGTCCATTTAACTCTTTTCTACTATTACAAGGAATCGAGACCCTTCATCTTAGAATGGAAAGACATAGCGAAAATGCCCTTGCAATAGCGAGGCATTTGAGCACACATCCTAGTGTAAGTTGGGTAAACTATCCTGGTCTAGAGGCTCATCCAAATTATGACCATGCTCAAAAGTATCTTCCAAAGGGTTGTGGTGCACTTATGACATTTGGTATAAAAGGTGGCCTTAAGGAAGGTAAGAAATTCATTGATAGTTTAAAGCTGTTTTCATTGCTTGCTAATATAGGGGATGCTAAATCACTTGTTATCCATCCTGCTAGTACAACACATCAGCAATTAACACCTGAACAACGATTAGCTAGTGGTGTAAGTGATGATTTAATTAGGTTATCCATAGGAATAGAAGATATAGAAGATATAAGAAATGATCTTGATAATGCATTAGCAGATAGTCAAAAATAGTGTCCTAACTTTACAGCTACTATCACTTTTGATATACTTATCCTAGTTATACTGTTTCCATTGCTAATAAGGCCAATAGCTATTGAGATATAGGACTAGGTGTTAAAATAATCTTTAAAAAGAATAATTTTAACTTGCACCCCCTAAATGGGGGTGTTATAATGTCTATCATGAATGGATATATGTATTTATCACATGGACATCAAGGGGGTATTTTAATATGATGTCTAAGAAAGATAATAGTGAACAAAAGTTTTATCTTGTCAGGGCTGATATATTACCTGAAGCTATTTTAAAAACTGCTGAGGCTAAGGAGATAATTAGTAAGGGTAAAGTAGATACTGTCAATCAAGCTGTAGATAAAGTTGGCTTAAGTAGAAGTGCTTTTTATAAGTATAGAGATGGTGTTTTTCCACTTCAGGATCCACTTAAAGGCACAATAGTTAGCTTATCAATGCTTTTAGACCATAAAGCTGGTATTTTATCACAAGTATTAAATACCGTTGCCAGGGCAAATGCAAACATATTAACTATTAACCAAAACATACCTTTACAGGGTGTAGGACATGTAACCATATCAGTTGAAATAGCTCAAATGGCTATTTCACTAGATAAATTACTTAAAAATCTTAGTGACCTAGCTGGAGTGGTTAAGGTAGAGCTGGTTGGGCAGTCTTAAGGAGGCAATGTATATGGATACTATTAAAGTTGGACTACTAGGACTAGGAACTGTTGGAACTGGTGTTGCAAAGGTTTTACAAAACAATCAGGATAGTATAACTAAAAAGGTTGGAAAACCTGTTGAGTTGGCTAAAATTCTTGTAAGAAATAAAGATAAACAAAGAAATTTATCAGTACCTACTGAAATCTTAACTGATAATCCTGAAGACTTATTAGCTGATCCTGAAATCAATATCATAGTTGAGGTTATGGGTGGAATTCAACCTACAAAAGATTACATTATCAAGGCGTTAGAAAATGGTAAACATGTTGTAACAGCAAACAAGGATTTACTTGCTATTCATGGAAAAGAATTATTTGCCGCTGCTGAAAATAAACACAATGATCTGTTTTTTGAAGCAAGCGTTGCCGGCGGAATACCAATAATAAGACCTTTAAAAGAGTGCTTAGCTGGAAATAGACTAGAGCAGGTTATGGGAATTATTAATGGCACAACAAATTATATACTTACAAAAATGACATTAGAAGGTTCAGACTTTAATGAAGTACTTAAGGAAGCTCAAGAACTAGGATATGCAGAGGAAGATCCTAGTTCAGATATTGAAGGCTTTGATGCAGCAAGAAAGATAGCAATTCTTGCATCTGTTGCCTTTTGTACAAGAGTTACTTTTTCAGATGTCTTTGTGGAGGGCATTACTAATATTACGGTAGAAGATATTCAGTATGCCAAGGATTTAGGTTATGTTATAAAGCTTTTAGGAATTGCTAAAAGCATAAATGGTTACGTTGAAGTTAGAGTTCATCCAGCATTTATACCAAAAAATCATCCATTAGCTACTGTAAATGATGCATATAATGCCATTTTTGTTAAAGGTGACGCAATTGGTGAGGCAATGTTTTTTGGTCAGGGAGCCGGTGAACTGCCAACTGCAAGTGCTATAGTTGGAGATATTGTAGCTGCAGCTAGGGACATTGCATATGGTGTAACCGGCAGAATTTCCTGTACATGCTTTGAAGATAAACCTATAATTGAAATAGGTAAACTAAGAAGTGAATATTATCTTAGGCTTAAGGTTGCAGACAAACCTGGTGTCCTAGCAAGCATTGCTAGTGTTTTTGGAAACCATGATGTTAGTATAGCTTCAGTATTGCAAAAAAGTATGGGTAACAATGGTAAAGCAGAGATTGTATTAATCACTCATGTGGTAACCGAAAATAGTGTCAGGGATGCACTACAAATAATTGGTGGTATGTCTATAGTTGATACTATCTCAAATGTTATTCGTGTTGAAGGGGGAAACAAGTAAATGCATTGGCAAGGCTTATATATCAGCAATTATAAGCCAAAGGGTTTAAAAATAAAATTGCTAATAGTATAACACTACCAAGGGATTTAGAAAGTAGTGCGTCAGTAATAATAGCCCAAGCAATCAAAGATTCTTTCAAAAAATCAGGAGTTGAATGTACAATAAAAAATCTAAATACGGAAATTAATGGAGTAGAAATTATTAAGGAGAGAGGGGTAGTACAGCTATGAGCATTATGGTTCAAAAATTCGGAGGTAGCTCAGTAGCTGATGCTGAAAGAATAAAGAGAGTAGCAAAAAGAGTTGTCGAGACGAAGAGAATGGGTCATAAGGTTGTTACCGTAGTTTCAGCAATGGGTGATAATACAGATCATTTAATTTCTCTGGCAAAACAAGTATCAGATTCTCCATCCAAAAGGGAAATGGATATGCTTTTAGCTACTGGTGAACAAGTTTCAATAGCTCTTTTAGCAATGGCTATTCAAGCAATGGGTGAACCTGTAATTTCATTAACAGGTCCACAAGCTGGAATTACAACAGATAATATCCACTGTAAGGCAAGAATTCTTGATATTAGTTCTGATAGGCTACATCAAGAGTTAGATCAAGGTAGAATAGTTATAGTAGCTGGTTTCCAAGGAGCAACTATAAATGATGATATAACCACCCTCGGCAGAGGTGGCTCTGATACAACTGCTGCTGCTATTGCTGCAGCTTTAGAAGCAGAAATGTGTGAAATATATACTGATGTTGATGGAGTCTATGCTGCAGATCCTAGGATCGTTTCTAACATTAAAAAATTAGACTACGTATCCTTTGATGAAATGTTAGAATTGGCTAGTCTTGGCGCAAAGGTCTTAGAACCAAGAGCTGTAGAGTTTGCTAAAATTTATAATGTTAAGCTTCATGTAAGATCAAGCTTTAATAATTCTAAAGGAACCATCGTTCAGGAGGTCAGCAATATGGAAATGGAAAAAGAAATTGTTGTTAGTGGTGTAGCCCATGATTTAAACGCAGTAAAGATGGCAGTATTTGGCGTTCCTGATATCCCTGGAATGGCCTGTAGAATATTTAAGACACTTGCTGAGCAATCTATAAACGTTGATATGATTGTGCAAAGTGCTAAAGTGAATGGTGTTAATGATATAGCATTTACTATAGAGAAAGAGGATATGGAAAAGACTAAAGATATTTTGGAAAAGATTGCTAAAAAAATGAATGCCAGGGGTATGGGTTGTACAGAGAACATTGCAAAGGTCAGCATTGTAGGAGCTGGAATGATTACCCACCCAGGTGTAGCAGCTGATATGTTTGAAGCCTTGGCAGAAGCCAATATTAACTTAGAAATGATTAGTACCTCTGAAATTAAGGTTTCTGTCATAATTGACGCTAAGGATTGCATTAAGGCTGTTAAAACTCTAGTTGACAAATTCAACCTACAAAATGAAGATGTCGCAAATGTAGCTGGTTAAACATCCTTATAGTCTGAGATTTCCCATTGACTGTAAACTGCTGGTAAATTAACTTCTTGACTTTATATGCTTCAGGTTGTAGAATATACTCTGTAGCCTGTCGGGGCGTGGCTCAGCTTGGTAGAGCGCTACCTTGGGGTGGTAGAGGTCGTCGGTTCAAATCCGGTCGCTCCGACCATTAATATCAACGGTTTTCGGGGTTTTTTAACACATCCTTAAATATTGAATATTGACAGTAATTTTGACAGTAATTTGAATTAAAAATAGCATTACCGCCACTAGAGGGTATTCCTTTGACGGTAATGTGATAGAGAATATTATTCAGTTTGTCCTCATCTTGTATGGGGACTTTTTTTGTTGTAAATAACCCCATCTACTTAGCTATTTCGTCTGATGCTAACTGCGCCGAAACATGAGAGTAAGTGTCTGCAATGGACCAGGGTTTTGGTTTTGTGTGTGTACGAGAGAGATGATTTTATCTAAATTTCTTTCTTTTTAGTAAATAAAGGCCATTAGCTGCAATACTTAGA
Source organism: Desulfitibacter sp. BRH_c19 (assembly GCA_001515945.1). Lineage (NCBI taxonomy): Bacteria > Bacillati > Bacillota > Clostridia > Neomoorellales > Desulfitibacteraceae > Desulfitibacter > Desulfitibacter sp. BRH_c19. The sequence continues at coordinate 58,401 of LOER01000032.1, read as the reverse complement.
TCATAGGTTTTAATTATATTGATAAAGGCAGTTGAATAATCAGCTGCTTTATCTTTAATGTATTAAATAAAAAATCATTCGGAATTACTTTGCTGAAGGATTCTCTTTTTATTAAAGCTAATACACCTGATACGACATGCAACTTGTTCCATAATTATACGTTTTTAGAATAATATAGAAATAAAGAAGGATAAACTAATTAGAATATAGAATACTTTTAGAAAAGATAATTCAGAATTTTCTATCAATATTTGTCTAAAATTGCTGGATTTTCACAATAAAAAGAAGGAATGAAAAAATGTTAAGGAAAAGAGTAGTCCAGATTTTTGTATTACTAATGATTTTGTTGGCTTTTTCATCAGTATCCTTTGCTCAAGGAAGTGAAGTAGCAGCCTTTGCTCAAGGAAGTGAGGCAATAGCCAAGGTTAAAGTAAATGAACAACCAGAGAAGGTTAAAGGAAATAAAGCAGCAGACAAGGTTAAAGGAAATGAAGCAGAGGGAAGTCTCACAGTAAGTAATGAAATTATACCCATGACAGAAGTAAGGATAATCAACATTGAGGTAGATTTCGGCTATTTACCTGATTTAGAAGAGTTAGAATGGACTCTTGGGGGAAAACAATTTGATGAATGGAAAACTTGGGATTTTGATGCAAGAGATTATACTGGTGATCCATTTATTCTATTCGAAACAGAACCTTATCTTGATGGAACTGTTGTAAAAGCTCAGATTAAGAATGAACTTTTGTTTGATACATCTAGTCCAACTTCTAGGACTATTCGTCCTAGAATTGTAGACTTAACTGGCTATTTTGATTTAATAGTAAAAGATATAGAAACAGGAATAGAACTAAAAAGGATAATGAGAGTGGCTCCATATGATAGTTTTTACCTTTACGATGAATTTGGAGATGTAATTGATGAAATCAAAGGAAATGTAATTAACGGTAGATATATTGAACATGAAGTCTCAGGCAAAACAAATGAAGGTAGAGATATAAATTTTGTTATAGTGGCTAAGGATAAAAAATCAGTTGATAATTATCTTAAAAAGACACTTCCTCTTATGTTAGAAAACCCAGAAGCTTTGCAAGAAAAACTCAAGGATGGCACCATAGGAGATTACAAAGTACCTATTTGGTACAATAATATTCACCCAGATGAAACCATAGGAATTGATGCTCAAATTAAACTTATGGAGTGGTTTTCTACACAGGAAACAATAGAATATTGGACATATGATGATGATGATAGAAGTGGTATAGAAGGCGACAGAGAAAAGACAAAGGTATCTATCAATGTAGATGAAGCTTTAGACGATGTTATACTTTTGTTTAACCTTACTCAGAATCCTGATGGAAGATATCATATGGTTAGACAAAATACAAATGGCTTTGACCTAAACCGTGATAACGCTTTCCAGACACAAATAGAAACTCAAATTGTAACTTCAGAGATAGCAAAGTGGACTCCATTAATCTTTTTAGATCTACATGGGTTTTATGATTCAATGGTAATAGATCCATGTACACCGCCTCATGATCAGAACTATGAGTATGACTTACTAAATAAAAATATGAATCCATTAGGTTATACCATGGGTAACGCAGCAATCGCAAATTCAACATATACACAATATCGCATTGCTCAAGATCATTGGGGGTCAGGTTGGGAGGATTCTGCACCTTCTTATACAGCACAATATGCAATGCACCATGGAGCTTTAGGATTTACTGTAGAAATGCCACAGATAAACGAGAACTGTAATACTTCGACAGTACATTTGGCTTTGGCTGCAGCGAAATATGCTATAGATGGTAAGGATGATTTATTTATGGACCAACTCGAGATTTTCAGGCGAGGTGTTCAAGGTATAGACGATACGGAAGTAGATGAATACTTTGTGGCTCCTGATTTGGAAACAGTTGTCGGAAGGGAAAGAGGGAACAATGATAACTTCTTCCCAGAATATTATGTAATTCCTGTAGAGAAAGAGTTACAAAGAAATGCTTTGGAAGCTTATAATATGGTGGAATGGCTTCTGAGAAATGGAATAAAAGTAGATACATTAGTAAAAAGTACTGATGTAGATGGTATTACTTACCCAGCAGGGAGTTATATAGTACCAATGCACCAGGCAAAACGTGGACTTGCTAATACAGTATTGTCTGACGGAATCAATTGGTCTGATTGGCCCGTTATGTATGCAGAAATTGCAATGGTTTTCCATGATTTACGTGGGTTTGACAGATATGAAGTAAGAGTTGAAGAAGCATTTGATGACAATACACGAGAAGTTAAAAAGATGGTTATTCCTAAAGGTAATATAATAATAGGTAATGACAAAGAGGTTAAGAATGCAGATGAATATGTAATAAAAAATTCTAACAATGATGCCATAAGGGTAGTTAATGAATTGTTAGCTAAAGGTAAAACCGTTAAATGGATATTAGAATCTGGTGATGGATATTCTATGGGGGACTATTTAGTTTCCAAAACAGATATTAACAATTTATCAAATAATTACGTACTTGACTTAGCCGCAGTGAATCTAACTTCGGTGAAGACAATAACTTTGGCCCAGCCAAAAGTATCAGTAAACGGTTATGAAAGTACATTTGTACTCAAGGAATTAGGTTTTAACCTTGTATCAAGGAATCAGGCAGATGTAATTGTTGATAATAGTGGAACCGAATTGCAAAGTGGTAAACACTATATTGGAGTTGGTGGAGGATCATTTACTCAATTAAAGGATAGTAGTTTAATTCCGGGATTTGACTATGACCGCTCTGATGATAAAGGTAGAGCCCGAGGCGAAGGGCTTTTACACGGTATAATTAATCAGAACAGCTTAATTACAGCTGGATATAGTGAGGAGGACTACCTATATACTACTTCAGGATCATGGATAACATCTGTTCCTGAAGGTGCACAAGTCCTTGCAAGTGTAAGTGATGGAGATGATTTCTACAAAGCTGGCTGGTGGCCAGGTTATGAAGGAGCACAAGGCCAGATTTTTGCATTTACAACGAAAATTGATGGCGCCTCCATTACCCTATTTGCCAATGACTTAACCAACAGAGCACATCCAAGGTACTCTTATAGGTTCTTAGCCCAATGCAATATTTGCGGCACAACTTGATGGAGATTCGGACTAAACAGATTATAGGGTCAATAGAAACTTGAACACTTATACTAGCTAGAGAAAAAAGATAGTTCGTCATGTAAGTGTAAAGGTCAATGCAAAAATATAATGCATTGACCTTTACTTATTATTAAAAATAAATCAGATTTCTATACAACTATTTTAAAATACTAACATGAATATCAGTCTTTGAAAAAGTGGATGTAAATAAGAGTGTATGACTCTATATATAGTATGTTACTATTTTCTTGATAAAGTTAAGTTTTGCTTGAGTAAGGACAAAGATATTCAACAGTTAATTACATATTTAGGAGATAGGTTTTGACAGTTACGGGGTTAATAAAAAGACATGCTACAATGCGTTAGATTTTAATGTACTATTTTTTACAATTAGATAAGCCATTGATACATTTAAAAATTTCCATCTATATGCATGGATTTTTGCAAGCATTTTGCCCTTCAGAAAATTGGGGTGGTAGAGGAGGTCATCGATTCAAATCCGGTCGCTCCGACCATTAATTCAACAGCAACAAAAGATGGTTTCTGAATTCAACAGAAATCATCTTTTTTATTCTATCAAAGTATAACCATGTATACATACAGTTTTACACTTAGTTGACGATTCTTAAAGGATTATTGTAGAATTATGTAGAAATAATAACTCAACATAGCTATTTATGGATGAAGTTAAAATACATTTATGTGCCTATTGGACACACTTTATATGGAGGTATACCATGTCTAATATTTATTATAGTAGTACAAGAGGGAATCATGAAAAACTCACTTTCTCAGAAGCAGTTGTTAAGGGGATTGCACCAGATGGAGGGTTGTATGTACCTTCAAAATTTCCTAAGCTCGTTTTTAATGATGATCTCTTAAATTTGAGTTATCAAGATTTAGCAAAAAAGATCCTGAGTTTATATATTGAGGATTTTTCTATTGAAGAGATTAGCTATTGTGTTGATCATGCTTATGATTCAAAATTTAGAGAATTGTTGATTGCACCTATAGAGACCCTTGATAAAGCGAGCTTTATAGAGCTATATCATGGGAAAACTTTAGCCTTTAAAGATATGGCTTTGTCCATTTTACCTTATTTATTAAAGACTGCATCAAAGAAACTTGCCATAAAAGAAAAAATAGTTATCCTTACAGCAACCTCTGGAGATACAGGAAAAGCAGCACTTGAAGGCTTTGCAGACGTTGATGGAATCGAAATTATTGTTTTTTATCCTACCAAGGGCGTTAGTGATGTTCAAAAGAGGCAGATGACTACTCAAGGGGGTGCTAATGTAACGGTATTGGGCATAACAGGAAATTTTGACGATGCACAAAACGGAGTTAAAGATATATTTTTGGATGAAGAATTAAGGGAAGAGCTAAAATCAAAGGGGTACACTTTTTCTTCAGCCAATTCCATTAATATTGGTAGATTACTTCCCCAAATTGTGTATTATGTTCATTCGTATTTAATGCTTGTGAAAGAAGGACATATAAAAAATGGTGATTTGATTAATATTGTCGTGCCAACTGGAAATTTCGGAAACATTCTTGCTGCATATTATGCAAAAAACATGGGATTACCTGTACAAAAATTTATCTGTGCATCAAACACTAACAATGTTCTCACAGATTTTCTGAATACTGGAGTTTACGATATACATCGAAAATTTGAAATGACAAATACACCATCTATGGATATTCTGATATCCAGTAACCTTGAGCGATTTTTGTACGAAATCAGCAATCGTGATTCAGCGTGTGTCACTAGTCTTATGAAATCATTAAAACAAGATGGTAGATATGAGATTACTATTAACATGAAGAATAACTTAGCAGCCTTCTCGGGTGGTTTTGCCACAGATGAGGAAACTGTTGAGGCAATTCGATTCCTTTATTCGCAGTACAACTATGTGGCAGACACCCATACTGCAGTAGGTTTTAAGGTATATCAGGATTATGTTGATGAAACTGCTGATATGACACATACACTTATTGCATCTACTGCAAGCCCATACAAATTTACAAGAAGTGTTGTAGAAGGTCTAGGTATGCAAACTGAAGCTTATAACGATTTTGAATTGATTGATATTCTTTCAAATGCAACTCATATTAATGTTCCTGAACCTATTAAAGATATTCAAGATAAACAAATTTTGCATCCTAGGGTAATTGATAAAAATAATTTAAAGAAAGAAGTCGTAGAAATACTCAAATAGATTATATATAGAAGGAGACTGGCGATATTATGAAGTATATAACAATATTGGTAGACGGAGCGGCTGATTATGAAATTGAAGAATTGGGAAACAAAACACCCTTAGGGGTTGCAAACATTCCATGTATTACTAAATTAGCTCAGCTTGGAGAAATAGGCATGGTAAAGACTGTGCCAGATAGCATGTCCCCTGGTAGTGATACTGCGAATCTCTCAGTAATGGGTTATGACCCATTGATTTATCATACTGGAAGGTCTCCACTTGAAGCTGCATCTATGGGCGTGGAATTACTTGAAACCGATGTTACCTTTAGATGTAATTTAGTAACGGTTTCTGGTGATGAACCCTATGAAAATAAGACTATGATTGACCATTCATCATCAGATATTACCACAGAAGAAGCTAGTCAATTAATTCTTGATATTAGAGAGGACCTTCAAACTGAGTTTTTGAAGTATTATCCCGGTGTAAGCTACAGGCACTTAATCGTTTGGGATAAAGGACCCTATGAATTTGATTTGACCCCACCTCATGATATCTTGGGAAAAAAAATCAAGGATTATTTACCTAAAGGACCCGACAAGGATTTTATCATTGATATGACTAAAAAATCCTATGATCTACTTAAAAATCATCCGATAAATATAAAAAGAGTGGAACTAGGGCTTAATCCTGCAAATTCCATTTGGATTTGGGGAGAAGGTAAAAAACCAAGGTTAGATTCCTTTGAAAAAAAATTCAATCTATCAGGCTCAGTTATCTCAGCAGTAGATTTGATTAATGGCATTGGTTTACTTGCAGGTTTAAAACCGGTAAAAGTTGAAGGGGCTACTGGTACTATTCATTCGAATTTTACCGGCAAAGCCAAAGCGGCGATTGAGGCTCTTTCTAGTGATGATTTCGTATATATACATTTAGAAGCTCCTGACGAATGCGGACATCAAGGTAATCTTAAAGAAAAAATAAAATCCATCGAAATTATCGACGAATTGGTTGTACGACCCATATTTGAATACTTTGAGACTTCTGGCAAACCCTTTAAATTGATGGTATTACCTGATCATAGAACACCCGTATCTATAAGGACACATTCATCAGATCCTGTACCTTATGTTATCTACGATTCCACCCAGGCAAGAGAGACACCTAATAATCACTTTTCTGAAAAATCAGCAGAAGCATCAAATTATTATTTTGATGTAGGACACAGATTAATGGATTATTTTTTAGCTAGGCATCGAGACTAATATTCACTTTTGTCCTCATCTTGTATGAGGATTTTTTTATACTATCAGAAGTATAAGTTCAAACAAGGTAGATAGTATTAACAAAGACTAAGGCTTGCGCCTGCGTCTAAGGACTTGGCGCAAGCCAAGTTTTGTTTTATAGTTAAAGAACCATTTACTATAGTTTCTTACTTATACTGTTAGCTTTACCTAAAGCCATTTGATTATTATTGGTAATAATGGTAAATTGTTAAAAGGACGACTTAACTTTTTGTTACTTACCAATTCTTACAATTTTTAAATTCAATTATGTAAGGACGAGGAGGTTATTGTATTAAAAAAATAAAAATTGCTTTAATTGGCTATGGAAATGTGGGTAGAAAATTTGTTGAACTTATTATAGAGAAAAAGGATATTATTATGAATGATTATAATTTAGAACCTTTAATTGTCGCAGCAGTTGGTACAAAAGGAGGAGCTATTGATAAAAATGGTTTAGTTTTACAAGAAATATTGAAAACTAAAGAAGAATATATTTGCACAAACCTTAATAAATGGAGAAAAGGAGTAAGTGGTCTGAAAGCTATTGAAGATACTAAACCGAATGTAGTATTAGAAGCAGGACCAACTAATCTAGACACGGGAGAGCCTGGTTTATCACACGCTATAGCTGCATTATCCCAAGGAATACATTTTGTAACTTTAAGCAAGGGTCCAATAGTATGTAGTTATAACAAATTACATCAACTTGCCAAAGAAAATAATGCATATTTAAAGTTTAGCGGCGCAACTGCAGCAGCTCTACCTACAATTGATGTAGCCATGTATTGCCTAGCTGGAACTGAAATTAGTTCAATTCAAGGAATTCTTAATGGTACGACAAATTATATTTTATCGCAAATGACGTACAATGGAATTACTTATGAGGATGCCTTGTTAAAAGCACAGCAAAAAGGAATAGCAGAATCTGATCCACGCTTAGATATTGAAGGATGGGATACTGCAGCAAAAATATTAATTTTAGCCAATACTGTTATGAATGCAGGCTTAAAAATTAATGATCTTAATGTCAAAGGAATAACAGATATTACATTAGATGAAATATATAAGGCCAAAAACGAAGGAAACGTTATTAAACTCGTGGGTGAAGTAGTTAATACATTTAGCGGAGTCAAAGTAAATATTGGGCCAAAACTATTACCATTCAATCACCCTCTCGCGGCGGTAAACGGTGCTACAAAAGGGGTCTGCTTTAATACAGATACCATGGGTGAATTAACTATAATTGGCGGAAAATCAGACCCAAAATCAGCGGCAGCGGCAGCTTTAAAAGACATTCTCACAATATATAGACCTACAGGAAAATTATAGATAGGTAACAAGATTTTTAAATATCATCAATTCATAAGAAAGGCAATTCAAACTTTCTATCTATAGTATGAGCTAAAACCACATTTGAGCAAGGAGCTAAAGCAATTACTGATTATTATGCGTGAAGATAAAGAACAAGCAAGAGAGGAGATGTTTGATATGGGAGATAAGACCCCAAATAGACCACCAAAAAAGAAGAAAAAAGTTGAGAAAGCTACTGTGCAGCCCACAATCGCAACTGGAAAAGTCCCTGTTAAGAAGCCTAAAAAATAACAAAGGCTTCTTAACGCATGAGGTTACATTAAAGCAGGTTTATGAACCGTAATGTAAGGCAATCTCACCAAAAGGTTATAAGTGGACACGTTTTTCATTGATAATTTTCTTTGAGAGCATTATAGCACTAATGGAATATCCCTTTTGAATCAACGATGAAAAGTTTGAAATAAAAGATCCAATTAGGAGTATGAAGCTTTTTAAGAATGCAGTCAGATATAAGTGCAATATTGATGGAAAAGCATTTGAGTTTTTTAATGAAGGCGAAGAGTGGTGGATTTTTAGATGAACAATAAAATGGGAAGCATTTTAGCTTTTTTATAGACGTAAAATATGTTCCCCCAGACTAAAAGGGTTTGGGGAATTTTTTTCTAAAGATGCATCGAAACCTGAAGTGGCAATAGCAATAAAGAAGGTTAAGATTGATGCTTATTGTATGATGAAATGGCAAAATGACTAAATTAATAAGAATGAAGAATTTTAATGATGAACTGCTGTGCAAATAATCCATGTTTTACAGAAGGAGGTTTATAGATGGATAATAATGATATATTAATTAGATTAAGATATGCCTTAGATATAAAAAATACAGATATGGTAGAGATTTTTAAACTTGGTGGTATCGAAGCAACAAAAGAAGAAGTGCTAAAGATGTTTATGAAATCAAAGGACAGTTACAATAATGAAGCTGACAATGATGGTGATAAATGGAATATAGAATGCAATAATTTTATGTTAGAGTCATTTTTGAATGGCCTGATTATATTTAAAAGAGGAAAACAGGATCCAAAACCAGGGCAACCTGAAAAGCCAGCACTATCTATAAAGGATAATGGAAGTGTCAATAATGTGATGCTAAAGAAATTGAAAATAGCACTAGCACTAAAAAGTGAGGATATGCTTGATATATTCGAAGAAGCAGGAGTCATTATAACAAAAGGAGAATTAAGCGCTTTATTTAGAAAAAAAGGACACAAGCATTATAAAGAGTGTGGTGATAGATACGCTAGGAATTTCTTAAAAGGATTAGCTATAAAATATAGATAATAACTAAATTCCTTGATTTATGAAGAAAAAAACACGTGGAAGGTCCTAGTGCTTCCATTGGATATGAATCTAATAAACTCTAAATACACATTAAGCCTAAAGCAACAAATGGGGTAAAAATAATCTCCATTTGTCAATCATACAGAAGGGATAGCTTCATTCAGTTACTGGATGGAGCTTTTTTGCTACATCAATGAAGTCTTTATCCTCTGCATGAATTAACCTATACTGCTCAAGAGATTCATTGTTCTTACCTAATTTTTGGTATACTGTTGCCAATATGTACCTAAAAAACATCTTGCCTGTATTTATTACCTCGTCCTCATTATCTAAAGAAATGTTCTTCATTACTTCCAAGGCTTCTTCGTGCTTATTTAGTTCTAACAGACAACTGGCAATCAAAGTAACAACAGGAAGTGAATTCTTGGCATACGCTGGCAGGGATTGCAGGATAGATAGTGCTTTCTCTGGCTTTCTATCTGCTAGTAGTGAGGCTGCGTATTCGACTCTGGTTTCTTGGTCATCATGATTGCTTTCAAAATAGTTGGAAAAGTGTTCAACTGATTTGGTAAAGTCTATTAAAAAAGCTGTTAGTTTTCCTAACAAGAGCTGGAGATCAGACGAGGATGGAAAAATCTCGGCAGCTTCGTTAAAGAAATTGAGCGCCTGATCATATTTACGTCTTTCAAAAAGATCCTTGCCGCGCATAAATTTCTTAAATGCTTTTTGGTTGGTAGATTTCCATCTTTTTAAACTTATAAATATAAAAGCAGTAAATGCTAGTAATGCTGTGGCGTATTGATTGAAGGTAATAAGAAGTAGTGCTATTAAAATAATTATGGTGGGAAGAATAGTAGGTTTTATTTCACGGGGAATAGGTAAGTATTTTGGCATTAAAAAGGTAGTCTTCATTTTCGGAGTTTCCCCTATGTCTAATTGATTATTTTTCCTGATAACATATTCTAACGCATAAAAGCCTGTCCTTGGAGTGCCCATTGTCTTGTATGTATCTGTTGTACTTGGACGTTTGCTAGGCTTGTTCTCCTTTTGAACCTTTTTTTTCAAACTCATTTATTTTCCTCCATCTATACTAAGTTTATAGTAAGTTTTAAAACAAACAGTTTCAAAGTGATAACTTACATTTAAATCCTATCAAAAAAATACAAAAAAAGAAACCTTTTTTTGGCTTCCTTAACCTCTAGAAGTCTTAAATGCCAAATTCCTAGCTTACATACTGTACTTAGGTTTGATTACAGGACTACTATCGCATCAAAATTATAACTGATAATTACATATGTCACAGATTATCGAAGGATACTAAAAGAAAGAATATCGCATAGATAAATGGGCTTGCAGTAAACTAAGTAAAAATAGACTGTTTACTAGGAGGCATTATTATGTCTGATAAGGACGAACTAATAAAGAAATCACTACTTGTAACAGCTGCTGGTCTTACAGGATATTATGGGTTGCTTTGGTTAGGTCGTAAAACAATAGAAATGGCTACTAATAGCTTTATTCATAGAATAATGGTAGATAAATTTGAGGAGAATCTTTGGGAATTTGTTTCTGCTTCCCGTAAAGTAGGACTTCAAAATATAGTTGAAACTAATCTAAGAAGCCAAGAGGGAAAAGTAATTCATCGTCCACTTGGAAGCCCAAGAAGTTTTCCAGACTTTGATGGCATAATGTTAAACTTTGCTCAACTACATAGACTACCTACAGACGAAGGACTAAAGATTGATACCGAGGTTATCATTGGACCTAAAGCAAAAAAACCTTTGAAAGTTAGTATGCCAATTATGATTTCGGGTATGGCATATGGTTTGGCGCTCTCAGCTAAAGCAAAAATAGCTTTAGCTAAAGGAAGCACCATGGCTGGGACAGCTACAAATACTGGTGAAGGAGCTTATTTGCCTGCCGAAAGGAAGTCAGCAAAAAAGCTAATCATTCAATATAACAGAGGTAAGTGGACCAAGTCAGAAAAGATATTAAAGCAAGCGGATGCTATTGAGATTCATATAGGACAGGGAGCAGGAGGGGGAACTGGACACGCTATTCCTGATAAGAATATTGATTATAAAATAAAAAGAGCATTAGGTCTTAAATGGGGAGAACAAGCTATCATTCATGCAACCTTACCAGGAATCAAACATAAGGATTATTTAAGCAAATTAGTCTCATATTTGAGGCGCCTATCAGGAGGAGTACCAGTTGGGGTTAAGTTAGCAGGTAGTAAATTTATTGAAAAGGATTTGGAGATAGTTCTTGAGGCAAAGGTTGATTTTATTGTTCTTGATGGTGCCCAAGCCGGGTCAAAGGGAACAGCTCCAATGCTACAAGATGATTTCGGGCTACCTTCTTTGTTTGCACTCAAAAGAGCAAATGATTACTTGATTGATACTCAGCAAAAAGGTAATGTTAGTCTGATAATGGCTGGAGGTTTCTATAACCCTGGGCAAATGCTAAAAGCATTAGCTCTAGGGGCAGATGCTTTGTATATAGGTTCTGTCGCTCTCTTTGCCATGTCCCATACTGAAGTTTTAGAGGCATTACCTTGGGAACCACCGCCGACAGTTGTTTTCTACAAAGGACCTCTAAATAATAAATTTAATGTTAACACAGGTGCTAAAAACTTATCTAAATTTCTTACATCCTGTAATGAAGAAATAATGATTGGGGTTAGAGCTTTAGGTAAAAAGAGTATAAAAGAAGTTAATAAAAATGATCTTTTTGCCTTAGACTCATATATAGCAAAGGTAGTTGATATACCATTAGGGTATAATAAAATTCTTTATGAAGAGTAAACAATACATGAAGGCACCAGTTTCAGAAATTAGCTACATCTAAATGGGTGCCTTTAAATAGGCAAATTTATATTTGGTTTCTTACAGCTTTCCAATCGATTACTCCCTGCCAATGAGAAACATCTATTCCTTGTAGATGCCTATTACTTAAGTTTTGCATGGACACTTCCCCCTTTTAAGAAGTTTTTTATCTAATATGATAGATTAAATATTGTAAAAAGTTCCAATATCCAATAAAAATGAGCTTGAACTTTTTTAGAAATATACCCTTTACAATACTATAATTATAATGTATTATAGAACAAATGTTTGGTATAAAATAATGGAGGTAGGTTTATGGCAGAGTTTAAATATGAAATTGTTAAAAGCCTAGGTACTTTGTCGGAAAGTACAAAGGGATGGAAAAAGGAGCTTAATCTAATTAGCTGGAATGGACGAGAACCTAAATATGATTTACGTGAATGGGATCCACAGCACGAAAAAATGGGTAAGGGTGTAACTCTTTCAGCAGTTGAGCTTAAGGAGCTAAAAGATATTATCAATCAGATAGATATATAAAATTTGTGGAAAACAGGCCATGATGCGTCATTTAGAGGCCTGTTTTATTTTGGTATTCTTTGAACTTAATCTGGATATCAGGATTTTCTTTCAAAAAACCTACTAAAGCAGATATAACCTTATATGTTGTAAAGCTTATATAGTGTTCTATTGTTTCAACATCCTTTTGTAGATTATCATTGGCACCAATCAAGTTAAGAAACTCTCGCATTGTATTATGTCTTTCCAGGAAATACTTTCCTAATCTTTTTCCTTCTTCTGTTAAATGGATCATCCCATATTTTTCATAATTTAACAGGGCCTTTTCATTTAATTTTTGAATCATTTTTGTTACTGATGGAGGCTGAACATTTAAACTATCTGCAAGTTCGGTTACACGTGTATAACCATTTTCTCTACTTAATCGATAGATCATTTCTAAGTAATCTTCCATACTGGGGGTTAAAACATTTTCCCCAGCTGCAGTCTCATACCCTCGAGCAGTATAGAACTCCTCATTATTCTCGTTCATTTAGAGCCCTCCAAAAAATTAATCTTTAGTATTTGTTTATTCGAAAAAGTGTTAGTCAGAACTAATAAGTTTAGCTAAAAATATGTTAAAAAATGTTAACAAAATTTACTGCTTTTAATAGTTTTAGTTGTGTCAAAATTTATACCTTTTACATAATGTGATATTAATTCTAAGAGAATTTGGGAGGCGAATAATAAATGTTAAACATCCCTGTACCTTTATCACAAATCCCAGTTGGTGCTACAGGAATGGTTTCTAAAATAAATTCCGAAGGAATAATTCGAAGGAGGTTGCTTGACTTAGGTTTTGTTTCCGGTACAAAAATTGAGGTTTTAAGAAAAAGTCCAATAGGAGATCCAACTGCCTATTTTATTCGTGGTGCCATAATTGCACTACGAGAAGTGGATGCAGAAAAAATATTAGTCAGTCCTTTAAAAGATAATTTATGGTAATTATGGAGGGTGAGATTATGAATAAATGGACTAAATATATAAATGAAAGATTTAACCTTTCAAATGAGTCAGGGAGCTTTGTTGTGGCCTTAGCTGGTAATCCAAACACAGGTAAAAGTACAGTTTTTAATGCATTAACAGGAATGAAGCAACATACTGGAAATTGGCCTGGAAAGACTGTAGTGCAATCTCAGGGATCCTTTATATTAAATGGACAATTGTGTACATTAGTAGATTTACCTGGAACATATTCATTACTGTCTACATCACTTGATGAATTAGTGGCAAGAGACTTCTTATGCTTTGCAAATCCAGATGCTACTATAGTAGTAACAGATGCTACCTGCCTAGAGAGAAATCTCAACCTTGTTTTGCAGGTAATGGAAATTACAAAGAATGTTGTTGTTTGTGTCAACTTAATGGATGAAGCAAAAAGAAAAAATATAAATATAGACCTTGATAAATTATCGAGTGAGCTCGGCGTTCCAGTAGTAGGAACAGTTGCACGTAATAGGAAAGGACTTAATAATTTAATGGCTACCGTATATAAAGTTGCTACAGCAGCAATAGAACCTAATCCTAGGCTTACTTTATATGATGACATAATTGAAAAAAACATTAAAGAAATAGAACCATCTTTAGATAGGCTCCTTAAAGGTAGATTGAATTCTAGATGGGTAGCACTAAGGTTAATAGAAGGTGATACAACTTTCTTAGAGGGTATTAAAGACTATCTATCCTATTTTGATGCAGATGCTGAGGTGAAAATGACATGTGTGCAGTAAATCAATCACATGTACATAGGAGTTTAGATGAGATTACAAAAAGGCTAGATGGAAATTATCATAAATCAGCTTTACGCGATAAACTTGTTAACAATATATACAAAAGGGCGGAAACAATCTCAAAGGAAGTAGTGACTGAAACAAACACTAAATTAAATTGGGAAAGAAAGATAGATGACATTTTAACTTCTAAATTTATTGGTTTTCCAATAATGCTTACAATCCTTGCATTAGTTTTCTGGATAACACTTGAAGGAGCCGAGTATCCAGCCAATGTTTTATATGACCTGTTTTTCTGGATAGAAGAAAATCTTACTAAAATGTTTTTTTACTTTGGTTCACCAGATTGGTTGCATGGATTTATTGTGTTAGGTGTCTATCGTACATTGGCATGGGTAATTGCGGTGATGTTACCGCCAATGGCTATATTTTTTCCACTATTCACCTTGCTTGAAGACTTCGGCTATTTACCACGAGTAGCATTTAATCTAGATAAACTTTTTAGATCAGTTGGTGCACACGGCAAACAATCCTTAACCATGAGTATGGGATTTGGGTGCAATGCCGCTGGAGTAATAGCCTGCAGAATAATTGATTCACCGAGGGAAAGAATAATTGCAATCTTAACTAACAATTTTGTACCATGCAATGGAAGATTTCCCACTTTAATAGTTATGGCAACAATTTTTTTAGGAGGAGTTTTTGTTACTCCTATTGGTAATTTTGCACCATTATTGACCGTTATAGGAATGATTCTTATAGGCATAATAGCAACCTTACTCGTTTCGTGGATGCTATCAAAAACCCTTTTAAGAGGTATTCCTTCTGCTTTCACATTAGAGCTTCCACCATATAGAAAACCACAGATTCTGCAGGTGATTATAAGGTCGTTATTCGATAGGACATTATTTGTGCTAATGAGGGCTATTAAGGTTGCTGCACCGGCAGGAGCAATTGTATGGATTCTTGCCAATATTTATATTGGGGATTTTAGCTTGTTAAGCCAATCTGCTAATCATTTGGATCCTTTTGCCAAAATGATAGGTCTTGATGGAATGATTCTAATAGCTTTCATTTTAGGGTTACCTGCAAATGAAATAGTATTGCCAATACTAATAATGGGTTATCTAGCTGAAGGAGCTATGTTAGAGTTGGATAGTTTGTTATCGCTAAAAACTTTGCTTGTAGATAATGGATGGACCTTAATGACTGCATTATCCTTTATGTTATTTTCACTTCTGCATTATCCATGTGGAACAACATTGTTAACTATACATAAAGAAACTCAAAGCTTAAAGTGGATGGTATTTGCTGGATTAATGCACTTAGTTGTAGCAATAATTGTATTATTTATCTTAAATCAATTGATATAAAACATTTTTCATATATATTTAAATTATTCCAAGGTTTACTTGATGTAAGGCTTGGTATTTTGTTGCTTTCATATAAATACTAAAGATATTTTTTTCAACTATAGAACATTAACACAACTATTGAAAAATCTTCATACATACTGACTAAAAAATCAGGGGTATATTAAGTAATGAAAAGAAAAGTGAGGTTATAAATATGACTAAATTTAAAGTAATGCATATTTTGCGTCTTGCAGAGGGTGGAATGTATAACCATGTTCAGAGCTTGATAAAAAATATTAATCCAGCAATTTATGAATCAATATTAGTATGCCCTGCTAGGGTTGCTGCAAAAATGAACACAAATTGTAAAGTTTATAATTTGGAGCTAACCGAAAATATTACACCAAGCAACGATCTAAAAACTTTAAATAAACTTATTCATATAGTTAATGTGGAAAAACCTGATTTAATTCATACCCATGGTGCTAAAGCTGGTGTTTTTGGAAGATTAGCAGCAAAAAGACTAGGGGCTATATCTGGCACAGTTAGTACTGTTCATAATTTCATTTACCAGTGCCCAGCGTCTTGGTTAAAGGGTAAACTGTTTTCATATTTCCAACGTCAGTTAGTTCCTAGTGCGGATCACTATATTGCTGTCTCAAATGCATTAGCAAATAACCTATGCTTTAACGAAAACCTTTCAAAAGATAAAATATCTGTCATATATAATGGTGTTAATTTAAAAGACTTTGAAATGATGTTCGACTGCAATGCGGCTAAGGAAGCATTACTCTTAGATATTAAAGAACCAGTAGTAGGAGTAATAGCACGACTGATTCCCGAAAAGGGAGTACAGCATTTTTTGAAAATGGCAGATATAGTAAGTAAAAAACTACCTGGATGTCAATTTTTAATCATAGGTAGTGGTCCGTTGAGAGACTCATTAGTTGATCAAGCCTATGATATGGGTATTGAAGCTCGTATAATTTTTTGTGGTTATAGAAAAGATATACCTATGTTGCTTCCCATCATTAATGTGCTTGTAATACCTTCTTTAAGTGAAGGCTTATCCATTACAGCCCTTGAGGCAATGGCGTCGAGAAGACCTATTGTTGCCTATAATACTGGTGGTCTTCCTGAGTTGATTGTTAATGAAGAGACTGGCCTGGTTGTAAAAAAAGGAGATATTAATGGATTATCACGTGGTGTAATGGAATTGTTAATACACAGGCAAAAAGCTGAACGTTTGGGTAATACAGCTAGACAAGCAGTTGAGGAAAAGTTTTCCTTAACTAGGATGATTAAAGATACAGAACATATCTATGAAAAAGTACTATGTTTGAAGGGATTAATGATAGAAGATCAAGTTAAAGCAGAAGTAGCTATCAATTTAAATTATTGAGAGGTAAAGAATGAAAAACAAGATTTTCTATAGTTTCTTTTTAGGATTACTTATTTATGTAATAATAGGGTTTTACAATCCATCCTTGGCTAACAACCTATACTCAGATACGGCGACCTCCCGAGTTATTATTATTGATTTGGGAGGTTTAACTCTTGAAGAGATTAAGAGATATGAGTTTAACAATTTACAACAAATTATTAGTGAAGGCTCTATTGGTTTAATGAATACTAGTACAGCAGGTCCTAGAACCAAAGAAAATGGTTTTATAACCCTGGGGTCAGGCACTATTAGTCAATGGGGAAATTCATCAGCATTGGTTTACTCAACTCAGGCTATTTATAACGGAGAAAAGTCTGGTAATACTTTTCAACGTCTAACTGGCGAAACACCTCCAGAACATGGTGGTGTTATTCTAGATATAACTCAATCTTCTAAAAGGGTCAAGATTTCAGAAAAACGTCATTGGGGACGATTAGGAGATATACTAGCAGAAAATAAAATATCTTCAATGATTATAGGTACTAGTAGTTATTTAGGGGTAGTTCATAACCAGATTTCCCTAATGTTCATGGACAGTAAAGGAAGGATTCCCCTAGCACAATTTGATACCATAAAGGAGCAGGAAATAGGTTCTCTAAGTTCTGTTACTGATTATGATAAAATAAATAAATTATTTAAATCTGCAACTAGTGATATTTCAGTTATTGGTATTGACATGGGCGATTGGACAAGATTGCAATTAGTACAAGAAATGGCTAACGAAAAACAGCTTCAGGCGACAAAAACATCAATTGTACAGTTACAGGATTCATTTATAAGTAGCATAGTAAAAGAAATGGACAAAAACAATGATTTATTAATTTTTCTTAGTGCTGCTCCGACACGTGAACAAAACAGTTTTCATAATCTTATGGTGCCAGTAATTTTATGGGGAAAAGGAGTAGAACCTGGTTTATTAATAAGTTCTAGTACTAGAAGAGAAGGTATTATCGCAAATATAGACATATTACCTACAATAGTATCGAGCCTAGATCTTGATGGTAAATACAATTTACCAGGTAGACCAGTTATATCAAAACGCATTAGTACTGAGTCTTTAGATTCTTTAGATTATTTGATTACCATGAATCACTCTATGCAGTTCATTCACAACACACGCCCTGTATTGGTAAAAGGTTACATATCATTGCAGATAATTGTTTTAGCTTTAGCTATGTTGATGGTTTTTTTCTTCCCAAAATTCTTACTATACTTACGGTTTCCATTATTATTTTTAATGTCAGTTCCCTTTGGTCTGTTATTAGTTGGCTTAGTAACAGTAACATCACTAATTCCGTATACTATTATAGCCCTTTTTCTGGCCTTAGGGTTATTAGCAATATCCTTACTTCCAAACATAGTTTTTAAATCAGGCAAATACATTGATACCCTAACTCCCTTTATTTTAATAGGTTTATTTACTTCTTTAGCCATATTAATTGACCTGTATTTTGGAGCAGAGTTTATAAAAAAATCTACCTTAGGATATGATCCCCTTGCAGGCGCTAGGTATTATGGAATTGGAAATGAATATATAGGTGTATTAATAGGTTCTAGTATAATAGGAATAAGTGGTGTACTAGATAAGTTTAAAAAGAATAAATATGTCTTAAATACCTGTAGTTTATATCTTATTCTTACCATCTTTTTGGTCGCTTCTCCTAATTGGGGTAGTAATCTTGGCGGAACAATTGCAGCAACAGTAGGTTTTAGTTACTTATTACTACATTTGTATTTTGAAAAAGTAACTGTCTTTCAGTTTTCAATGGCAGGAGCCGTTGGGATTGCGTCAATTCTAACTTTTGCCATAGCAGATAGCATGAGGGATATTAACTTACAATCTCACTTTGGTAGAACAGCATCAATGGTTTTCATAGAAGGGTTTGAACCGATTTTGGAAATAATCGCCAGAAAAATAGCTATGAATATAAAGTTATTTCGCTATACAATTTGGAGTCGGGTTTTCCTTCTTGCAATGGTAGCTCTAATTGTTGCTTTTTTTAGACCTATTTATTTAATAAAGGAACTTAAAAATCATTATCCAGAGATGTTTAATGGACTTTTTGCAATTATACTGGGAAGCATTGCGGCCCTAATTGCAAATGATTCTGGAATTGTAGCTGCTGCTACAATGTTGATCTATGCTGTTGCACCTTTATTATATCTTGGAGGCCTATCGTATTATAAGGAGAATAATGCTGAAAAATTGTAAACAATTTGATTGACAGTAAGATTTTCGTGGTTTAAAATTGATTTTGTATTAAACAGTTGGATAGGAGGAATGATAATTGAACGCATTAGGTCGCCATATCTTGGCTGAAATCTATGGTTGTCAATTCGATATTTTAAATGACGTTGAAAAGGTTGAACGAATAATGGTCAAAGCTGCACTAGAAGCAGGTGCAGAAGTTAGAGAAGCAGTTTTTCATAAGTTTAGTCCACAAGGTGTAAGTGGTGTTGTTGTTATATCAGAATCACATCTAGCAATTCATACATGGCCTGAATTGGGATACGCTGCAGTTGACGTTTTTACTTGTGGTGAAACTGTAAATCCGTGGGATGCCTGTAATTACCTCACAGAGATGTTTAGTGCCGAGTCTATTGAGTGTAAGGAAGTTTTAAGGGGTATTAATAGCTTTTCCTGTGGTAAAAAGGTGGTAAATCAATAGGAGGGATATTTATTTTACTGATTAAACATACTGAAGGTTAGTTGCGCCTTATGATACCGACTAAAGGGTATTATAAGGCTTTTTATATAATTGGTAAAATAAATTTTAAATAATAAAAGAAGGAAAGATCTTTTATTAAGAGAATATATATTTAGTTAAAGATTAAGTTAGTAGGGGGTGGCTGTTTTGGCCACAATTATGAATTTCCTAGACAATCAGCTAACACTAGCCGACCAAATTATGTTAAATGATTTTAACATTAAAAACAAATGTATCTGGGAATTATCTCAGTTTAAAATAGAAAATAAGAAGAGACATTTTTACCCAAGCTTATTCCTACTCAGTTACTCACTGTTTAAAAGGGAAAGTAATGTTAAAGTTATTAGTATGGCTGCCATAATTCAGTTAATATATCTTGCATCAGAAATTCATAAATATGAAGGTGATAATCCCGAATATCCTGTTTTAGTTGGGGATTATATATATGCTATGTTTTTTCAATACCTTTGTAAGTATGATATGATAGAATGGCTAGCTCCTCTTTCACAAACCATTAGTGTAATGCATCTTGGGAGTATGGAACGTTTTGAGAGTAACCCGGTGAAAAATAGCATTCTCAATATTATTTCTAAGGAAAATGCTGCTTTAGGAGAAATTTCATGTTTTCTAGGGGCAAATTTTGCGAATGCACCAGCAAGAGCAGTAAACTCCTTAAAAGAAATAGGCTATATCCTAGGTTTAATTTTTGGTCTGTTAGATGATAAAAGAGCATCTGTATCAAAAATCTTAAATTATATAGAAGAGGCTGAAGAACATATTTCTATAGTTTCTTCTTTAAGCAATAATAAAGAAAAAATTACAAACTTCCAGCAAATGATTAATAGTTTGAAATCTAGTATCTTGGAAGTTAATAGCAAAGTATGCTAGGGGAATGACATGACAAAAGAATTGAAATTACCAAAAGGGTATAAATCCAAAGAAGAATATGTCCATTCTATATTTTCTACAATAGCTCCAAAATATGACCTATTAAATACTATTTTAAGCTTCAATAGGGATAAGGCATGGAGAAAATTGACTGTAGACAAAACTTGTTTAATTAAAGGTAATAGAGGGTTAGATGTGTGCTGTGGTACTGGAAAATTATCCTTTGAACAAGCTAAAAGAGTCGGTAAAAATGGGGAAGTTATTGGAGTTGACTTCTGTAATGATATGCTATCAATTGCCCAGGAAAAAACACCTGAGGTTTATAAAAAAAATATAAACTGGGTTAAGGGTGATGCTACTGATCTTCCCTTTACTGATAATGAATTTGATGCTGCTACCATAGGTTTTGCTTTAAGAAATGTTCCTTCAATAGAAAAAACCATTAAGGAAATGAAAAGAGTGGTAAGGCCTGGTGGTAAAGTTGTGTCTCTGGAATTAGCAAAACCATCGGCTCCTGTTTTTAAGCAAGTATATTACTTATATTTTAATCAGATAGTGCCTATAATGGGTAAGCTAGGGATAGGCAAAGAAGGTCCATATAGTTACCTACCAAATTCGTTAAAGATTTTCCCTCATCAAGAAGAGATAAAGGATCTATTTGGTGATGTGGGCTTATTAAATCCTCAATACTTTGAGCTTACAGGTGGGATAGTGGCTATACATGTAGGAACTGTCCCTGAATAAAAAGCAAACTAGGTGCCATATGTGTTATGGTGCCTTTATTTTTGTTCTTAGGTTAAAAGATCCTAAGATTTATAATTACCTCAATAAGAAGGGAAGGAAATCTTATGTATCAAATTATATTAGATGCATCTAAAAGGATTTGGGGAGTAGCTCATAAGACACCAGTTTTAACTTCAAACAGTTTAAATGAAATGGTTAACAGTACTGTCTATCTTAAGTGCGAAAACTTCCAAAGGGTTGGCGCCTTTAAGTTTCGTGGTGCTTACAATGCCATTGGCAAACTGGTTGAGGGTGGAAAACGCAAAGACCTATTGACGTTTTCATCAGGTAATCATGCTCAAGCAGTTGCCCTTTCAGGAAAAATGTTTAATTTAAAAACAACTATTGTTATGCCCAATGATGCTCCTAAAAGCAAGTTAGATGCTACAAAAAGCTACGGAGCAGAGATAATAACCTATAATCCTAAGGAAACTTCACGAGAAGAACTAGCAAATAATTTAATGACAAAGGGTGATTATGAACTTATTCCACCGTTTAACCATATTGATGTTGTTGCTGGTCAAGGTACATGTGTAAAGGAGTTTCTGGAAGACTATCCTTGCCTTGATTATTTATTGGTCCCTTGTGGTGGAGGAGGTTTATTAAGTGGATCAGCAATAAGCAGTAAAAATAT
This sequence comes from Desulfitibacter sp. BRH_c19, assembly GCA_001515945.1. Lineage (NCBI taxonomy): Bacteria > Bacillati > Bacillota > Clostridia > Neomoorellales > Desulfitibacteraceae > Desulfitibacter > Desulfitibacter sp. BRH_c19. Next base: position 36,192 of record LOER01000032.1, on the reverse strand, counting down.
TCTACCATCCTGCAAGGTAATAGGGGTGGAGCCGAAGCTAGCAGATGATGCATATAAATCTTTTCAGTCAGGTGTTTTACACAAGGTACATAATCCACTCACGATTGCAGATGGAGTTAGAACTCCTTCGCTAGGAACAATTAACTTTGAAATAATAAAAAATTATGTAGATAATATTATTACTGTTTCGGAAGAAGATATAGTAAAAGCAATGTATTTTGTTTGGACGAGATTAAAAATAGTCGTTGAACCAACAGGTGCTCTGGCTTTATCTGCTCTTTTTAGCCAAGAATTTGATTATTTTAAACATAAAAAAGTTGGTGTAGTAATTAGTGGAGGAAATGTAGATATTAGCTCAGCATGTGAAATATTTTCTAAATTTATTGAAGATGATTTCTAAAAAATTTAAGAATTACACGGCATAATTGTCTTAGTCAATAAGATATGGTCGATTCTTAATCGCTGACTTGTATATATTGTTGATATAGCTAGGATTTTGCAGGAAAATTATAGAAAATAATCCTATAAATTGGCAGGAAAACCACCCTACAAAGTAAAATATGTAGATTTATAGTTCATTGACTTTGGAAGGGTGGTAACATAGTGACGAAACTACATTCATTGGTTGACTTACTTAAAAAGAATCTATATTTCGCAGAAGGCGTTACAGTTATTGAATTAACAAGGAGCATCCAACAAAAAATGCTACAAGATTATACTTTTCAGCAAGCTCAGAGCTTTGTGAACTCATGTTTGCATCAATGTGCTTGTTTCTATTCCTCTGATGGATATATATGGCATATGGACAAGCAAGGGTTAAGAGAGAATGATCAATTCTTTAATATGCTATTCAAACACCAGCGGGCCCTAAAGTTTTCTCCTACAAATTCTTCTGTAAAAAAAAGTCGTAAAAATACCAAGGTTATTTCACATCCTACTAACCTTAATTCCGATGGGCGATTCGTTCAATTGGAAAGTGGTAATTGGGGATTAACTGATTGGGAAGTCGATGTCAATGATTATCGATTAAGACACGTCTTAATCAAAGTATTACATAAGAACCCAGATGGCCTCACTTATGAGGAAATACAGGATAAGGTTGAAATTTATAAAAAAGCATTTCCCTCTGCGGTGCGTGATCTTTTACATAAGTATCCATATTTTGCTAAACAGGATGATAAATGGTTGTATCATCCTGAAGCTAGATCCGCCTATGATAAAACACTAGAGAAGTATCTCAAAACTCTACACAAACAGCAGCTTAAGCATTTTTCACAAAAAGTTAAACTTATAGATAAAATTAAAACACACGAAATACAACTTAGAGAAATTTGTGTAGCAAAAAAACAAATTGCTGCTTCTCTAGCCGAACGAAATAATAATGTGGAAGAATATGATCATCTAGTCCAAAGGTTTGCTGAAAAGGATTTATTACTTTCATTGAGAAAGCGCGAATTATATAGAGTTAAGGAAGAAATGCAAAAATCAGATAAAAAGGCAGATTCTATTTTATATCAGTGTAGGTTATGGCTGAATAGGACAAAGCTTAAAGAACAGGAAAATGAAAGCTTAATACAAGAACTAAATCAACTAAGGACAAATATAAGTGATTTAACCGAAAGAGAGAGGCAACATAGATACAAAACTGCGCAATTAAAAGATAAATATGTTACTGAGAAAGCAGAAATTACTAGAGAAAATGTCAACCTAAAACACCAATTAGATAAGATAATTGCTAAATCAAAAAAAGAGGAAAAAGAATTTAAAAATGAATTAGGAAAAATAACTGCTGACTTACGTAGGGTTATCCAAGAGAGTGAAGAAAGAAGATACTCAATGGAAATGATGGAACTAGAATTCCACGACCTTAGAAAGGAAAATAGAATCTTAAAAGGTATGACTAAACATCCTTTAGTACGTTTTAGCTTGAAAATAGTTGCACTTTTTAGACGGTAGTTGCTACCGTCTGTTTTTTATGCCACCAGTAGTCGTGCTTATTTTACATTAACTAAAATATACTTAACTTAATGTTTTTGTGAACATTATAGATATGCTAATGCTTAATGCAGGAAGAATGGTTAATATGTAGAATAACTCCATAATAAATCAATTGGAGGGATAAATAGTGAAAAAAGAGATATTATTTACTGATAAGGCTCCTAAAGCCATTGGTCCTTATTCACAAGCTATTAGGGTAGGTGGATTTCTGTTTACTTCTGGGCAAATTCCAATAAATCCAGTTACTGGGGATTTAGTTATTGCAGATATTCAAAAAGAAACAGTTCAGGTGCTAGAAAATTTAAAGGCTGTTGTAGAGGAGGCAGGTGCAACACTCAATGATGTTATTAAGACAACAATTTTTATCAAGGATATGGACCAATTTGCCTTGATAAATGAAACTTATGCAAAGTATTTTCCTGAAAATCCTCCTGCAAGATCCTGTGTTGAGGTGGCAAGACTACCAAAGGATGTTAATGTAGAAATAGAAGCTATCACTGCACTTAAGAGTTAAACCTTATTAAACAATTTTGACAGAAAATATTTTTCTTTTTCAGGAGGTTTTAATAAATTCCTGTGAAAAAGAATTAAAGTAAGTTTTTTTGTGGATAATATAGGAAAAACACAAAGGAGCCGTTTAACCATGGTACAAGGATTTAATGATAAAAACACTTTAAGGAAAAGACGTAATCCATTCTGGTTATCTGTTAGGGGAATTAACTTAGGAGCCTTAACTCAAAAACATGATTCATTGTGGGATGATGATGAAATCCCAAAAAAAAGTTAGTTATAAACGGCTGTTAGATATAGACACGAAAGGGGTGGTGTTTTTGGTTACGATAACTTTTCATGGCCATGCTTGTTTTGAGATTCAAGGAGTAAAGGGGAAGATAATTCTAGATCCTTTCTTAAAAGGCAATCCTCTAGCAAAGTTTGGGCCTAATGATATTCAAAATTTATCTGCCATATTGCTTACCCATGGTCATGGAGACCATTTAGGCGATACAATAGAAATAGCTTATAATAATAATGCCCAAGTCATTGCAACATATGAGCTGGCAAGCTATTTAGGAATGAAAGGAATAGATAATCATCCCATGCATATTGGGGGATCACACAGGTTTAATTGGGGATGGGTTAAGCTAGTGCAAGCGTTGCATGGATCTGGTTTAGTTGAAGAGAATAGTGTTCAGTATCTGGGTAATCCATGTGGATTCTTATTAGAAATCGATGGAACTATTCTCTACCATGCTGGCGATACAGGACTGTTTGGTGATATGAAAATTCTAAAAGATATGTTATCTGGAAAATCCATTGATATTGCACTATTACCTATTGGCGATAATTTTGTTATGGGTCCAGATGACGCTCTAACTTCGATACGTTGGATTGAGCCTAAAGCGGTTGTGCCAATGCATTATAATACATTTCCCATACTAGAGCAGGATGCAGCTAAATTTAAAGAAACAGTTGAAAAAGAAACTTCAACTGAAGTAATAATTATGGAACCAGGAGAAACTTTTCAAATAAAATAATAGTAGCTTGAAAAAGTGGGAAGTATTGTATCCATGTTGCATTTCGTTTAGTCATGAGGTAAAGGAGTTGTATAGTGTGGAAAGGATAGTTAAGTCAGTTACAAATTACTTGGATACAAAAGAAAAAGAATTAGAGTTTCTATTGAGTACCTTAGTAAACATTGATAGTGGCTCATACGATTATGGAGGTATTTCAAGAGTCATCCAAACCCTAGCGGTGAGCTTAAAAGAGATAGGCTTTAAGACTGAAATAAGTAAAACCTCTGAAACTCTAAATTTGGTGGCAAAGAAATATGGAACTGGGCAAAAAACCATTTTGCTGATAGGTCATGCAGATACTGTTTTTGAGAGAGGTACTGTCTTAAGCAGACCTTACAAAATTGAAGACAACAAAATATTTGGTCCAGGGATAGCTGATATGAAGGCTGGTCTTGTTACAATAATATATACTCTTAAAACTTTAGAAAACATCAAGTTTACTAATTATAAAGAATTTATAGTTGTAATAGGTGGCGATGAAGAAATTGGTTCTCCAACATCAAAGGAACTTTATGAAACAGAAGCTGCAAATGCTGATGCCTGTTTTGTATTTGAGCCAGGAAGAGTGGATGGTAGTCTGGTATCAGCACGTAAAGGCGTAGCTTCCTTTAAACTATCTTTCATTGGTAGCGCATCCCATGCAGGAGAATCTCCTGAAAAAGGAGCTAGTGCTATTAAGGAATTAGCACACAAAATTATAGCACTTGAAGCCCTAAATGATATTTATACTGGAGTTACAGTAACAATTGGAGTTATAAATGGTGGAACTCGTTCCAATATCATTCCGGATAAAGCAGAAGCTGAAATAGATGTGAGACTGCCTGATTTAAACACTGCTTATGAGGTCATTAATAAGATAAAGAGAATTACAGAGGAAGCTGTTGATTCTAGAGTACAAATAGTTTTAGAAGGTGGATTAAACAGACCCCCTATGATAAAAACTGAGGATACTGAAAGCCTCTTGAATAATGTGAGAGATGCTGGTTCTTTATTGGGAATGGAGATAAAGGATCAATCTACGGGAGGAGCCTCAGATGGTAACTTTGTAGCTGCTCTAGGTGTTCCTGTCCTAGATGGCATGGGCCCAACTGGAGGAAATTACCATCGAGCAGATGAATTTATATACAGGAACAGTTTATTACAAAAAACGAAACTTATGGCCCTATCACTATATAAATTAGGACTAGAATAAGACTTTAGAAAATAATAGAATAATTAAACAAATAAGGCGATGGCTTACACCATCGCCTTTAATAATATATATTTTCATATTGCATACTAGTCTACTTTGTAAAATAAAAAGGGTTTATTCTATTAAATACAGAAAACCTAAATAGTTATTAAAACCCATACAGAAAATTATTTTTTATAGAGGGAGGGTCTTATTTGGTTTGGTATAAAAATGAGTATTTTATAAGAAGGTTGCATTCACTTTCAGGAATATTTCCATTAGGAATATTTTTAATTGAACACACATTTGTAAACTCAACTGCGAGATATGGTTCAGAAGCGTATAATCTAACTGTATCATTATTACAAAGCTTACCCTTACTACTCTTTTTGGAAATGGCATTAATTGTAATACCTTTGTTATTTCATGCTTTATTTGGGATTTATATTGTATATCTTGCTAAAAACAATACTTTACAGTACACCTATTATAGAAACTGGGCCTTTTATTTACAAAGGATCACGGCCATCATTACATTCATCTTTGTTTTGTATCATGTATGGGCATTAAGAATAGGACATGCGATTTATGGATTTGAAATAAATTTTCAATCTGTAGGTAATCATTTTGCTAATCCAACTATTTTCTGGTTCTATGTAGTAGGAGTAATTGCAAGCATGTATCATTTTGGAAATGGTCTTACAACTTTTCTTATAAGCTGGGGTGTCACTACCGGCCCTCATTCCCAAAGATATGCTGCTTGGCTTGGTAACATAGTGTTCTTGGGACTAACTTTGGTGGGACTTGGTTCCCTCCTGGCATTTATTTAAAAGGGGTGAAATGATGAGTAAACACAAGGTAATCGTAGTCGGTGGAGGTTTAGCAGGATTAATGACAACTTTAAAGTTAGTTGAAAAAGGTATTCCTGTTGATTTATTCTCCCTGTGTCATGTTCGCAGATCTCACTCTCTTTGTGCTCAAGGTGGAATAAATGCGGCACTAGATACCAAGGGTGAGAAAGATTCAACCTGGGAGCATTTCGATGACACTATCTATGGGGGAGATTTTTTAGCAAATCAATCTCCTGTAAAGCAAATGTGTGATGAAGCTCCAGGGCTTATATATGCTATGGAAAGAATGGGTGTAGTATTTAGTAGAACCCAGGAAGGTTTATTAGACTTACGAATTTTTGGTGGCGTAAAAAAGAAGAGAACTGTATTTGCTGGTGCAACTACAGGGCAGCAGTTATTATACGGTCTTGATTCTCAGGTTAGAAGATACGAAGATAATGGACTAGTTAATAAATATGAAGGTTGGCAATTTTTATCAACCATTAAAGACAATGCAGGAATATGCCGAGGAATAGTAGCCCAGAATATGACCGACATGTCTATTCATACTTTTAAAGCCGATGCTGTTTGCCTTGCAACAGGGGGAGCAGGCATGATTTATGGTCGATCCACAAACTCAACTATATGCACAGGAAGTGCTGCTGGTGCAGTTTTTCAGCAGGGAGTTGAATACGCTAACGGAGAGTTTGTTCAGTTCCATCCTACTGCAATGCTAGGTGATGATAAATATCGTTTAATGTCCGAAGCCTCAAGAGGCGAGGGGGGACGTATCTGGACTTATAAAGATGGAAAACCATGGTACTTTTTAGAGGAATGGTATCCCGCTTATGGTAATTTAGTTCCTAGAGACATAGCTTCTCGAGCAATATATAAGGTATGTGTAGAAATGGGACTAGGCATTGATGGTAAACACCAGGTACACCTAGACTTAACTCACAGAGATGCTGAATTTTTGGAAACTAGACTAGGAGGCATTTTAGAAATCTATCGTAAATTTTCTGGGGATGATCCATGTTTAAAGCCTATGAAAATTTATCCTGCTCCTCATTATTTCATGGGTGGAATTCATGTTGATTGGAATCACATGACAAAGATACCAGGATTGTTTGCAGCTGGTGAATGCGATTATATGTATCATGGTGCCAATCGCTTAGGAGCAAACTCATTACTATCTGCCACATATAGTGGAACGGTGGCAGGACCAAAAATATTTGAGTATATAAATGGTCTCTCTAATACAAGTGAGGATATCGCTAGTAGTGAATTTGATGATGAAATAAAAAGGCAGCAAGAGCTTCACAATACGATTTCTAATATGCATGGCAAAGAAAACCCATATCTGTTTCATAATGAACTTGGAGATGTCATGAGTACAAATGTAGGTGTAGTTAGAACTAACTCAAAACTAAGTAAAGCAGTCGAACAGATATTGGAATTAAAGGAACGTTATAATAATATTAATGTTGTTGACAATTTACAGTGGGGTAATCAAACATCGTTCTTTGTACGTGACTTAGCTAATATGCTGGATCTAGCATTAGTTGTTGCAAAGGGTGCCTTAAATCGAAATGAAAGTAGAGGTTCCCATTATAAAGAAGAGTTTCCCGATAGAAATGATGAAGATTGGTTAAAAACTACAGTAGCCAGTTATAGTTCAAATGGTCCAATATTTAGATATGAAGATGTTGATACTTCTATTATTAAGCCCCGGCTAAGACGCTATGATGTGGCAAAGGAGGCAAGTAATAATGGCTGATTTCATTCATTTAAAAATAAAAAGACAAAATGGTCCAAATGAACAAAGCTACTATGAGGAGTTCTCTGTAAAGTATCGCCCTAACATGAATGTGGTATCTACTCTTATGGAAATAAGAAAGTATCCGGTAAATAAAGAAGGCAAAGAAACTACACCTGTTGTATGGGATTGTAACTGCCTAGAGGAAGTCTGTGGTGCATGCAGTATGATTATTAATGGCATTCCTAGACAAGCTTGTTCAGCACTAATAGATACATTAAAACAACCAATCGAACTTAAGCCATTAAGCAAATTTCCTGTTATTAGAGATTTATTGGTAAATAGAGATTCTATTCTAGAGAATTTTAAAAAAGTAAAAGCTTGGACCGAAATAGATGGTTCCTTTGATTTAGGTCCTGGTCCAAGGTTCGAAGAAGCAACAAGGGTAGAAGCATATAAGCTTTCTCTGTGTATGTCTTGTGGCTGCTGTCTAGAAGCCTGTCCTAATGTTAATACGAAATCTCAATTCATTGGTCCTGCTGCTTTAAGTCAGGTTAGATTATTTAACCAAATGCCGCTAGGACAAATGACTAAGGCAAAAAGATTAGAGTCGATAATGACAGCGGGTGGCTTAGCAGACTGCGGTAATTCACAAAACTGTGTTCAGGTTTGCCCAAAAGAGATTCCTTTAACCTCGTCAATAGCCAGATTAAATAGAGATACTATTCTTCATTCCTTGGATAAATGGTTTAAGAAGTAAAAGGCGCAGTTCATCTAAATGGTTTTGAGTACAAAAAAGCACCAAGTAGGTGCTTTTTTGTATAAAAACTTTGTTGGTTTTTGGATAATATGGTACACTATTTTAGATAACCTAGTTTACGGTGGTGACAAGTTTTTTGTTAAAATTTGATTTATTTGAAGATATACGAGATGACTTATATATAGTAGAAAAGGAAATTGAGAAATTCGTCCAAACCCCTAGTGCTTTATTGACTGAAACAAGCAGTCATCTTTTACTTGCAGGTGGCAAACGACTTAGGCCAGCCTTTGCACTACTCGCTGGAAAGTTTCATAATTATTCATTAGCAAAGCTTCTTCCTTTAGCTATAGCTTTAGAGACCATTCATATGGCAACCCTAGTTCATGATGATGTAGTCGATGCTTCATTGACCCGCAGAGGTAAGCCTACTGTAAAAGCACAATGGGGAGATAGAATTTCTTTACATACAGGTGATTATTTATTTAGTAAATCGCTAGTTTTGATCTCTGAATATAGTGATAAAAGAATATCCTCTGTTCTTGCTAAAGTAAGTGTGCAGATGTGTCAAGGTGAAATTCAGCAATTGGCTACTGCATATAGTATAGATCAAACTATCCGTGATTACTTTTATAAAATAAATAGAAAAACAGCCTTGTTGATTTCTGCAAGTTGTCAGTTAGGAGCCATTGCAGTAGGTGCACCTGATTCCTTGGTTAAAAGTCTCTCTAAATACGGTCATTTTTTGGGAATGGCATTTCAGATTACCGATGATATTTTAGATATGACTGCTGATGAGTTGGAATTGGGAAAACCAATTGGTAGTGATATAAGACAGGGTATAATAACACTTCCAGCAATTCAAGCTTTAAAAAAACATGGACATCAAAGTAGATTGGCCGAACTTCTTCAGAAAAAAGAAAAAACAGAAGAAGAGATTCAGGAAGCAATTGAACTAATTAAGCATACTGGAGGCATTGAATATTCCTTTTCAATTGCAAGAAAATATCTTGAAAAAGCAAAAAAGGAATTGAATAACCTACCCCCAGTTAGTTGTAGAGAAACTTTTGAAATGATGGCCGACTTCATATATGCAAGGAGTTACTAAGAGTAAATTTGCCATGTCTGTTAATACTAAGATAAATTGATTATTGTTGTTAAAGGGTGAAAAAAATGTCTACAAATTTATATACAATAAATGTTAATTTAAAAGGTCGTAAATGTTTAGTTGTTGGTGCAGGTAATATAAGCGAAAGAAAGATTCAGTCTCTATTAGAGTGTGCAGCAAATGTATCAGTAGTTAGTCCTAAATTTAAAACTAGTATTCTCGCATTACAAGGACATCCAAACTTAACACTCATTACTCGTCCTTTTGAAGAAAGCGATCTTAATGGCATGTTCCTGGTAATAAGTGCTACAAATGATAGAGAGTTGAATTCTAAAATAGGTACTATATGTAACAATAAGAATATATTAATTAATGTAGTAGACAAACCCGAGATTTGTAGTTTTTTTGTGCCTTCAATCCTTAGAAGAGGTGACCTTTCAATATCAATTTCTACAGGAGGAAAGAGCCCAACTCTTGCCTCTAAAATCAAACAGGATTTATCAAACCAATACGGCAATGAATATGAAAGATATGTAAATATCTTGGGTGAAATTAGAGAAAGGATTAAAACAGAGGTAAAGGACCCAGTAAAAAGGAAAGATATTTTAAATAATTTAATGGAAATAAATTTATATGAGCTCATAAAGCTACATGAGGATGGGTTGATAAAGGAGAGGATTCATAAATGTATATCCTTATAGTAGGTCTTAATCATAGAACAGCCCCTGTAGAAATCAGGGAAAAACTTACTTTTACCAAGTCACAGCTTCCCAAAGCTTTAAACGAACTTAATTCTAAAAAAGATATTACTGGTTGTATTATACTAGCAACCTGTAATAGAACAGAAATTTATGTTACGGTACATGATGTAGAAAAAGGGCTAAGTGGTATCAAGGATTTTATTGCCTCTTACTGTGATTTTAATAAAAATGATCTTAGACAATACCTATATATCAAAAGCCTTTATGATGGTGTGCGTCATCTTTTTAGAGTTGTGTCTGGTTTAGACTCCATGATTTTGGGAGAAACTCAGATACTTGGGCAAATTAAAGACGCTTATGACGATGCTTTAAACAATAAGGCAACTAATAACATACTTAATTCTTTGTTTCAACAAGCTATATCGGTTGGTAAGAGAGTCAGAACACAAACACAGATCGACCAAAATGCGGTTTCTGTGAGCTATGTAGCAGTTGAACTTGCCAAACAGATTTTTGATAAATTGTCTGAAAGAACAGTTTTGGTTCTTGGAGCAGGAGAAATGAGCCGCTTGACTGCAAGACACCTTTTAGCCAATGGCGTTTCTACAATAATGGTATCTAATAGATCATTTGATAGAGCAGTAGATATGGCTGAAGAATTTAAAGGTAAGGCAGTTAAATTCGATGACTTATTTACTTATATGGTTGAGGCAGATATTGTTATAAGCGCTACTGCAGCACGCCATTACATAATTAATCAAAAAGACATTATTTCAGTAATGCAAAAAAGACAGAATAAAACCCTTCTTTTAATTGATATCGCAGTTCCCAGAGATATTGACCCTTCGGTAAGCAATATAGAAGCTGTCAAATTATTTGATATTGATGCAATGAAAAATGTAGTTGATAAAAATTTAGAAGAAAGAAAACGTAAAGCATTAGTAGCTGAGGAGATTATTGAAGAAGAATTGGATGATTTCTTTAATTGGCTAAATTCATTGTTTGTTGTTCCTACTATTGTTGCTTTACAGAGAAAAGCAGAAGAAATAAAATATAAAGAGCTTGAAAAAGCCTGTAACAGATTAGGTGGATTCACAGAAAGACAAGAAAAAGTAATTGGAAGTATGGTTAACTCTATAATAAAGCAGCTTATTCATGATCCTATAATCAACCTCAAAGAACAAGCATCATCAGGTCAAGGACATTTATATTCTGAGATTTGCCAAAACCTCTTTAATCTAGAAATAGTCGGTCAAAAAGCTGTTGAACCAATCAACTGCAATGGAAGCAACATTAAATATGAAAAAGATGGTGATGAAGTTGAAGAAAGAGATTATTTTAGGAACCAGGGACAGTCAGCTAGCTGTATGGCAAACGAATTGGGTACTAGAAAGGTTAAAGGAGCTCAATCCTGATAGAAAGTTTTCTTTGAAGTATATTAAGACACAGGGAGATAAAATTCTCGATGTCGCTTTGTCTAAAATCGGTGATAAAGGTCTATTTACAAAAGAATTAGAAGTTGCTCTTCTACAAGGTGAGATTGACTTGGCTGTTCACAGCTTAAAAGATATACCTACACAATTACCAGATGGCTGTATAATAGGTTGTGTTACAAAGCGTGAAAACTCTCAGGATGTTCTAATTTCACCAAGTGGTTATTCCTTAAAAACTCTTCCTATACGTGCAAAAATTGGCACCAGTAGTTTAAGACGTAGATCTCAAATATTATACTATAGAAATGATCTTGTTTTAGAAGACCTACGAGGTAATTTAAACACAAGGTTACGTAAAATGGTTGAGGAAGATTTTGCTGCTATTGTTTTGGCAGCTGCAGGTGTTATTCGTATGGGTTGGGAGGATAAGATAAGTGAATATATTCCATTTGAAATATCACTACCTGCTGTTGGACAGGGTTCCCTTGGTATAGAAATCCGCAAAGATGATCCCGACACACAACATGTAATATCTGGATTACACCATGAACCTTCATCATACGAAGTATTAGCAGAAAGATCCCTATTAGAATTTCTTGAAGGAGGGTGCCAGATTCCAATTGGAGCACTAGGAAAAGTTGATGGTGATTCAATTTCTTTAGAAGCTATGGTAGCTAGCTTAGATGGTAGCATCCTAATTAGAGAAAAGATTATTGGTAGCACTAGTTTGAGTAGAGATTTAGGAATTCAGTTGGCTAAACGTTTATTATCTAAAGGGGCAGGGGAAATTCTAAAACAAGTAAGACAGGAGACTGATTCATGTGAAAAATAATAGATCTTATGTATATTTAGTTGGTGCTGGGCCAGGAGATCCAGGACTTATAACTGTAAAGGGTATGGCATGTATAAAAAAAGCAGATGTCATAGTATATGATAGGCTTGTTAATTCTAGATTGCTGGAGTATGCATCAAAAGATGCCGAATTAATTTATGTTGGTAAATCTCCAGATAGACACACTCTCCGCCAAGAAGAAATTAATAGTTTATTAGTAGCTAAAGCTAGCGAAAATAAAATTGTCACTCGATTAAAGGGAGGAGATCCCTTTGTTTTTGGTAGAGGTGGGGAAGAGGCACTTGAATTAGTAAATAATAATATTTCTTTTGAAATAGTACCAGGAATAACCTCAGCAATTGCAGTTCCTGCATATGCTGGCATTCCAGTAACCCACAGGGGCTTAACCTCAAATCTAGCATTCATTACAGGTAATGAAGATCCTACAAAAGAAGATACTGATATTGATTGGCAAAAAATAAGTACCGGAATTGGCACCCTTGTATTTTTAATGGGTATGGCAAATCTACCAAAAATTGTTCAAAAACTAATTGAAAATGGAAGATTACCTGAGACACCTGTGGCCTTAATTCGCTGGGGGACTCTTCCGGAACAAACAACAATAACTTCTACATTAAAGGATATTGTAAACAAGGCTGAAGAAAGTAAGTTTAAAAATCCCGCAATAATAATAGTTGGTGAGGTTGTTTCTTTGCGAGATGAGTTAAGTTGGGTAGAAAAAAGGCCTCTATGGGGACAGAGAGTGTTGGTAACCCGTTCACGAAATCAAGCTAGTGTTTTTTCTGAAATGATTAACGATCTTGGTGGTGAACCAATAGAATTTCCCACAATAGATATTGTCCCACCAGATGACTATACCCCTTTAGATATGGCTATAACTAGAGTAACTGAATTTGATTGGATTATTTTTACTAGTGTCAATGCAGTACAATCCTTTTATGAAAGATTACTTCTAAATAAAATGGATTTTCGTCAATTAAACGGCATAAGGATCTGTGCTATTGGACCTAAAACAAAGGAAGCATTAGAGAATTATGGTCTACTTGTAGATTATGTGCCAGGAGAGTATCGAGCAGAAGCTATAATTGAAAAAATGCAGAGTGAAAATTTAAATGGGAAAAAGATTCTACTTCCTAGGGCAGATATAGCGCGCAAAATCTTACCCGAATCACTTAAATCATTAGGGGCAGATGTGGAGGAAGTTGTTGCATATAAGACAGTAAATGGAGATGGAAAAGTAGACGAAGTTAGGAATTTACTAATAAATAATAAAATTACTATAATCACATTTACAAGCTCATCAACAGTAAAAAACTTTGTGAGTATGTTTAATAAAGATGAATTACCTAAGCTTCTTCAAGGTGTAAAACTGGCCTCAATTGGACCTATTACAACAAACACAGCAGTTGAACTAGGACTTGATATAACCGTAGAAGCATCAGAATATACCCTAGATGGACTTTTACAAGCAATTCTAGTATCATAAATTCAGGTGTTGAAAACTATTTAGGAAGGGAGGATTTCCTCCTATGATAAGTGTAACTAAATTGCTATTAAATAGCGAATACTATGGAGATAAATTAAGATATGTAAATGAAGCAAGGGGAACTCAACATGGAACAACCCATGGCATGGGCCCTGTTGTTGTATGGAATTGTACTAAAACCTGTAATTTAAATTGTATTCATTGCTACTCTTCATCTGATAATAAGAAATACGATGGTGAACTAACTACAGTTGATGCGAAAAAATTTATCGATGATTTAGCAGATTTTAATGTTCCTGTCATACTCTTTTCTGGTGGAGAACCTCTTGTTCGTGCAGATTTATTAGAACTCGCTGCCTATGCAAAGAGCAAGGGTATTCGTTCTACTATTTCTACAAACGGAACTCTTATAACACCAGAAATTGCACAAAGAATTAAAGATATAGGTATTAGCTATGTAGGTATTAGCCTTGACGGAATAGGTGACAACAATGACCGCTTCAGGGGTCAAAAAGGTGCCTTTGAAAAGGCCTTGCAAGGAATACGGAATTGTATTTCTGTGGGGCAAAAAGTAGGCTTGCGCTTCACTATTAATAGACATAACTTTATGGAATTAGATAATATTTTTAAGCTTGTAGAAAAAGAAAATATACCACGCATCTGCTTTTATCATTTAGTATATTCTGGAAGAGCTAATGAAATGATTAAGGAAGACATTAGTCATGAAGAAACTAGACAGGTTATGGATAAGATAATCTACTGGACAAATGATTTTCATAAAAGGGGAATTCCAAAAGAGATTTTAACAGTAGATAATCATTGTGATGGGATATATATTTATGAAACTTTAAAAAACAAAGATACAGAACATGCCCAACGTGTTTTAGAGTTATTAGAAACAAACGGTGGAAATCGCTCCGGAATAGCAATTGGGCAGGTAGACATGTATGGCAATGTTCATTCTGACCAATTCACACAGAATCATACTTTTGGAAATATTAAAGAAAGAAAGTTTACGGATATTTGGACCGATGAATCTCATCATATTCTGGGTGGTTTAAAAAATAGAAAGTCTCTATTAAAGGGTAGATGTGGGATTTGTTCAAAGGTTAACATGTGTAATGGAAACTTTAGAGCACGTGCTGAGGCAGTAACAGGAGACTTTTGGGAAACTGATCCTGCCTGCTATTTGACTGATGAAGAAATAGGATTACATGCATAATAGTGTTTAAGTTAAATAATCTTGATAAAGGGGGGAATCTAATTTGTTCCCAACAATTAGACCTCGTCGGTTAAGAGAAAATTCAGTACTCCGAAAAATGATAAGGGAGACTTCATTATCTGTAAATGAATTGATATTGCCTGTTTTTGTAACTCATGGGAATAAGATAAAGAATCCTATCAAATCTATGCCTGGGATATTCCAATTTTCCATTGATGAACTTTTAAGAGAAGTAGGGGATGCCACAGAATTAGGAATTCTTTCTGTAATTATTTTTGGAATTCCTACTTCAAAAGACCCAAAAGGGTTAGAGGCTTATGCAGAAGAAGGAATAGTTCAACAGGCAGTATTATCTTTAAAAAAAGAGTTTCCTAATTTACTAGTTATTACTGATGTCTGTATGTGTGAATTTACAGACCATGGCCACTGCGGTATTGTTAACCAAGGAAAAATTTTAAATGACCCCACCTTAAGCTATCTTGCCAAAATTGCTCTATCACATTGCCAAGCAGGTGCTGACATAGTTGCTCCTTCTGATATGATGGATGGCAGAGTATCTGCTATACGTAAAGAACTAGATGTTAATGGTTTTGAAACAATACCCATAATGTCCTATGCTGCAAAATATGCTTCAAAGTTCTATGGTCCATTTAGAGATGCTGCCGGATCAACCCCTCAATTTGGAGACAGACAAAGTTATCAAATGGATCCAGCCAATAGCAGAGAAGCAATCAAAGAAGTAGAATTGGATATATTAGAAGGAGCAGATATCGTAATGGTTAAACCTGCTCTTGCTTATATGGACATTATTAAAAGTGTTAAAGATAGTTTTAACTACCCAGTAGGTGCGTATAATGTTAGTGGTGAGTATTCCATGGTAAAAGCTGCTGCTGCCCATGGATGGATAGACGAGAAAGGTGTTGTGCTAGAGACACTATTAGGAATGAAAAGGGCTGGCGCCTATATTATTTTGACTTATCACGCAAAGGATGTGGCCCGTTGGTTAAAAGAAATATAGTGAGGGAGGAAGCAAAATAATGATAGTTTCTTGGAATTCTACAAATCAATGTAATATGTTTTGCGACCACTGCTATAGAGATGCTGGTGCAAAAGCAGATAGCGAGTTGTCAACCCAAGAGGCAAGGAAAATGCTTGATGAGATAGCCCAAGCTGGGTTTAAGATTATGATTTTTAGTGGTGGAGAGCCCCTTTTGAGAAATGATATTGTGGAATTAGTACAACATGCCTCCAGCCTCGGTTTACGTCCGGTTTTTGGAACTAATGGTTCACTTCTTACAAAAGACTTAGCTAAACAATTAAAAGATGCTGGTGCTATGGGCATTGGTATCAGCCTTGATAGTATGGATCCTGAAAAGCATGATAAGCTTCGCAAATATAAAGGTGCATGGAAAGAAGCAGTAAGAGGTATGGAAATCTGTAAAGAAGTAGGCTTGCGATTTCAAATTCATACAACTGTTATGGATTGGAATAAAGATGAAATAGTAAATTTAACTGATTTTGCAGTAAAGATTGGAGCAATGGCACATCATATTTTCTTCCTGGTTCCTACAGGTAGAGGAGCAAATATTGAACAGGAAAGCCTCAGAGCTAAAGAATATGAGGATCTATTAAATAAAATTCAAGATAAATCGGAAAAAGTAGAGATCGAAATAAAACCTACATGTGCTCCCCAATTTATGAGAATAGCTAAACAAAGAGGTCAAAAGGTGAGATTCGGAAGAGGATGCCTAGCAGGTACATCCTATTGCATCATTGGCCCCAGGGGAGATATACAGCCTTGTGCCTATCTTAATATTCCAATAGGTAATGTAAAGGAAAAACCTTTTAATCTCATATGGGAGGAAAGTGACGTTTTCAAGGAGCTACGTACCATGGATTATGAGGGAGGTTGCGGAGTTTGTGATTTTAAAAAGATTTGTGGTGGCTGCCGTGCAAGAGCATATTATTATCATGGAAGCTACATGGCAGAGGAACCCTGGTGTTTATACCATGGGAGGACTGGTTTATAATGGATAATGTTGATCAAAAAATACTAGAGATTATTCAGGATAGTTTTCCCATATCGTCAGAGCCATACAAGGACCTGGCGATAAGTGTAGGCATATCTGAAGAAGAAGTACTACAAAGGATAAGTAGCCTCCAAGATATGGGAATCATTCGCAGACTGGGAGCGATATTTGATTCACGTAAATTAGGCTATAAAAGTACATTATGTGCTATGAAGGTTCCAAAAGATAAGATTTCTAAAGTTGCTAAGCTAGTTAATGCATATCCTGGTGTAACCCATAACTATCTTCGAGAACATAAGTATAATATGTGGTTTACTTTAATTGCTCCATCGACAGATCATATTGATAATATCTGTAGTGAGATTATGGAGTTAAGTGGGATACAGGATTTACTGCAGCTTCCTGCTAAAAGATTTTTCAAGATTAATGTAAAGTTTTCTGTGAAAGGTGTAGGCAAATGATTACAAAAGAAGACGTTAGTATTATAAGAGAGCTTCAGAAAGACCTTCCCCTTGTTAGTAGACCCTATAATGAAGTTGCTCAAAAGTTAGGAATTACTGAGGAAGAACTTTTAAAAAAAATTAGATTCATGAAGAAAGAAGGCTATATACGTAGGATTGGTGCAGCTTTAAGGCACAGAGAAATGGGTATAGAAGCTAATGCAATGATTGTTTGGAAGGTTCCCGAGAAAGATTGTGAAAGGGTAGGCAATGAAATTGCCTCCTTCCCTGAGGTAACCCATTGTTATCAAAGACCTACCAGCAAGGACTGGCATTTTAATATTTTTGCTATGATACATTTTCCTACAAGGGAAGAATGTGAACAAATGGCAAATAAGATTTCAAATTTAGTAGGCGATTATCCTTATCAACTATTTTTTAGTACAGAAGAACTGAAGAAGATAAGTATGAAATATTTTTTAGAATAGTCTTGTTGATTGTTATATAATTAAAAGATTAAATTATAAAGGGGTTATAAAATGCTTAATTTGTCCCGTTCAAAGGAAATGTTTGCTGAAGCACAAAAGTATATCCCAGGAGGCGTTAATAGTCCAGTCCGTGCTTTTAAATCTGTAAGAATGGATCCTCCTTTTATTGCCAGAGGAAATGGTCCTTACATATTTGATGAAGACGGCAATAGTTATATCGACTATGTAGCTTCCTGGGGACCTTTAATTTTAGGGCATTGTCATCCTGAAGTAAGTAGTGCACTAAAAGACTGTTTGGAAACAGGCACAAGCTTTGGAGCTCCTACAGAGCTTGAGACAAAAATGGCTAAGCTAGTTACTGAATGTGTGCCATCAATTGAAATGGTAAGAATGGTTAATTCAGGTACTGAAGCAACAATGAGTGCTCTAAGATTGGCTAGAGGCTATACAGGCAGAGATAAGATAGTTAAATTTGAAGGCTGTTATCATGGCCATGCTGATTTTCTATTAATAAAAGCTGGCTCCGGAGCTCTAACACATGGGGTACCAACCAGTCCAGGTGTTCCAAGTAATACTGCTCAAAACACCATTACGGCCCCTTTTAATGATTTAGAAACTTTGGAAAAGATATTTTCTCAAGAAGGTGAAAATATTGCTGCCGTCATTCTAGAGCCAATTCCCGGAAATATGGGATGCATTCCCCCTGTAGATGGATATTTACAAGGCGTTCGAAAGATTACTGAACAATATGGTGCTTTGTTAATATTTGACGAGGTAATGACAGGCTTTAGGGTAGCTCTAGGGGGTGCACAATCCATTTACAAGATAACTCCAGATCTTACTTGCTTAGGAAAGATTATTGGCGGAGGTTTACCTGTGGGTGCATATGGTGGAAAGAAGGAAATTATGGAATATGTATCTCCTGTAGGACCAGTTTACCAGGCAGGAACTCTATCTGGAAACCCGTTAGCTATGACAGCGGGATATACCACTTTAAAAATACTTCAAAATAAAAATGTATATGATAAATTAGAGGAAAAGAGCGCTAAGCTTGCTGCAGGAATGAAGGGTGCTGCCCAATCAGCAGGTGCTGAGGTATACTTCACACGGGTAGGAAGCATGTTTTCAGCATTTTTTACAGGAGAAAAAGTTACTGATTTTCAAAGTGCAGCAACATCCAATATTGACAAGTTTGTGGCATACTTTAGAACCCTTCTTGAGGAGGGAGTATATGTAGCCCCTTCTCAGTTTGAAGCAGGGTTCATGTCGTATGTTCATGAAGATAAGAATATTGAAAAAACCATTGAAGCAGCATTTAAGGCTTTTAAAGCTGTAGCAAATTCATAGAACAACTAAAAACATAATAATTTACATAGGTTTGTTATAATTATACTATCAATGGAAATAATAGAAAGGCACACTCACTTCTTCATAGACCTCCTTGAGCTAAAGGACCCGGGATTATTCCCTGGGTCCTTTAGTATTTTTAAAGCATAAATTTGGTAGGAATTAAAGGAAAAATATATCTATTGTCGAAAATTAGTGAAGAAACGGGGTTTAACCCATATAGAATATTTTGGATAAAAGAGGTGAAAGAAGTGACTGATAAAACCTTGTATTTTGCATTGGATGTAGGAACTCGTACTGTAATAGGTGTTGTTCTTGAATCCAGAAATGATAGATTTCATATTTTAGCATCAGAAATTGAAGAGCACAATACTCGTTCCATGCTTGACGGGCAAATCCATGACATTCCTGCTGTAACAAAGGTTATCAAAAAAGTAAAGAATAAGCTAGAAAAAAGGATAAAAGGAAAGCTTACAGAGGTTTCTGTCGCTGCAGCCGGAAGAGCTCTCTATACACAAAAAGCTTCTGTAAACAAAAAACTAACACAAGGAGATCTTGTAGATGATAATACCGTTTACTCTTTAGTAATGACAGGAATTCAAGAGGCCCAAAAATTAATTAAGAAAAAGTACCATCCTCAAGAGGATAATAATTATTATTGTGTTGGTCATTCCGTTATTGGATATTATTTAGATTCTCAGAAAATGATAAATTTAATTGGACAACGAGGAAGTTTAATCGGGGTTGAGGTTATTGCAACATTTTTGCCACGAATAGTTGTTGATTCTTTAAACTCAGTAATTACTGGTGCGGGCTTAGTTATCAAAAATATGACATTGGAACCTATCGCAGCAAGTAGTCTAGTAATAACTGAAGGGATGAGAAAATTAAACCTTGCCTTGGTAGATATAGGTGCTGGTACCTCTGACATTGCTATATCTTATGATGGTGCCATATGCTCTTATGCCATGGTTCCCTCTGCTGGGGATATGATTACCGAGGCAATTTCTGATAAACTATTAGTAGATTTCAATACTGCAGAAGTTATTAAGCGAAAATTAAATTCAAGTACAAGTATTTCATATGAAGATATTCTTGGTATGACTATCCATACCGATGCAAAGGTTATAATCGATAAAATATCACTAGAGATTGAAAACCTAGCAAAAAAAATATCCCAAGAAATAATTACCCTAAATGGTAAAGGCCCACAAGCAATTCTGCTTATTGGTGGTGGAAGCCTTACCCCTTTATTAGCTGAAAAAATTGCAATTCATGCAGGTCTCACTAAGGATAGAGTTGCCATAAGAGGGAGAGAAGTCATTAATAATATTACTGGTGCAGCTAACAAGTTATCTGGTCCAATGGCTATCACGCCAATAGGAATTGCCTTTACCCAGACACTAGGTATAAGAAATAGCTTTGAATTTATAATAGTTAATGGTGAAATGGTTAGAATATTTGGCAGAGAAAAGCTAATAGTTCTAGATGCTCTAATTGCTAGTGGGTTTAAAAACTCTGAGTTAGTGGCCAAACCAGGTATGGGAATCACGGTCGAATTAAATAACAAGATTAAAATATTAAAAGGCCTTAAAGGAACTGATCCGCAGATTAAGATAAATGGTGAACCAGCAAATCTCGATGATTTCGTAAAATATGGAGATAAAATCACTTTTATACCTGCCCAGCCAGGAGAAGATGCAAAGGGGCATATAAAAGATATTCTTCCAAAAGTTCTAGATAAGTCCTTGTTTATAAATGGTCAAAAGCGATACCTAAAACCCATGATTTATCAGAATAGAAACAGGGTTAAGCATAATACCCCATTAAAAGATAAAGCAATAATAACTGTAAATCCCATTAATACCGTAAAGGATGTTTGTGAATATTTAGAAATAGATACTGACACTATTAAAGAAGTATCAATTAATTTATTAATTTCCTCTTTGGAAACTGAGGTACATAATAATGATGAAATAGAATTTATTTATAAGTCTAAAGTTGATAATCAGAATCATAGTACTGATATAGTACCTAATCATACTGTTAACATTACTCTTAATGATGAAAATATACTTTTAGAAGACAATAATAATCCATTGATGTTGCTAGACATTTTTAAAAAAATTAATTTTCCAACAACACCACCTCTAGATAAGAAAAAGCTTGTATTAAAAGTTAATAATGAAGATGCAGCATATACATCCTATATAAACGATGGCGATAAAGTTGAAATCTATTGGGCTTAGTTAACGGATGCTACCATTTGAAGATACATCTATGACTTTTTTCCATTGTTCATAGGTAACAGGGACAATTGATAGCCGGGGTTGACGAACAAGTTCCCAGTTTTTTAAAATATCTTTTTCTTCATCTGAATCATCATTTGCTAACTCTTTTATTTTTTGCAAGCTTACGGGTCTTTCTAATTTTGCAGTAGGTACTAATTGGAATACAAGATATTTATTATCTTTTTCTGTAGGGTCTGGATAAGGATCTGATGTTATTTCAGCAGTACCAATAATACTGCGCTCTTTGCCAGTATGGTAAATAAATACTCTGTCACCTATTTGTATCCTAGAAATATTATTAAGGGCTTGGTTTCCCTTAACACCGTCCCATATACCCTTCTTATCTTTAATCAGATCATCCCAACTATATTCTTCTGGTTCAGTTTTTAATAGCCAATAATTCATGGATTATTCCTCCACATAACCTTATTTTATGTTAAACCTTTATTCTTTTATTATTAGCAATTTCCTCTTCCTTCAACAATTTTTTCGATGACTAACACCGCTAAACTTCAACATCTGCACACACTAAATACTATTGAACAATTTCATTAGTGTTACTGGCGGTTTCTAGACCATTTAATTCATGGGTATAAGGTTCCTTGTTAAAAGCAACAATAATAAAAAAATTAATTTCAAGGAGTGGTAAATATGCTGTATTCTAGAGCAGAAGAAATACTAAATTCTCCTGCAACATTTGAGGTGTTATATCAAGGCGAACCAGTTTGGATTGATAGTTTAGATCCAAATACACAAACAGCAAAAGTTACTTTGGGTGACACCACCAGTAAGAGAAAAGATATACATGTACACGATCTTATAGAGATTAATTGATAAGTATGCTATAATTTTACAGTGTTAAGAAATAGGTTGTCATGTTGCAGGGTAGGTTGCGGCCTACCTTCTTTGTTTATTTATTCATGCATAAATGTTATCAAGATCAAGAAAGGAGTGGGGTTTTTGTCCAAGCTTAATTTAATTGCTACTGCAACTTTTGGATTAGAAGCAGTAGTAGCACAAGAGCTTAAAAGCCTTGGATATGAAGATATAACCGTTGAAAATGCAAAAGTAAGCTTTACTGGCGATGAAGAGAGCCTTTGTAGAACAAACATAATGCTAAGAACAGCCGATAGGATACGTTTGAAAGTAGGAGAATTTAAAGCAACCACCTTTGACGAGCTATTTGAAAAGACAAAAGCACTTCCATGGCCAGAGATTATTCCTGCTAATGCAGAGTTTCCCGTGGATGGCAAGTCAATTAAATCAACACTATTTAGTATCTCTGATTGTCAAGCTATAGTTAAAAAGGCAGTTGTAGAGAGCATGAAGAAAAAGTATAAAACTCAGTGGTTTGAAGAAAAGGGGCCTCTATATAAAATTGAAGTAGCTTTATTAAAAGATATAGCAACATTGACCATAGATACTAGTGGGCCAGGATTACATAAAAGAGGTTACAGAGAGCTGACTAGTACAGCACCACTACGAGAGACACTTGCAGCAGCTCTAGTCTTACTTTCAAAATGGTATCCAGATACAACCTTAATAGATCCCTTGTGTGGTTCAGGTACAATTCCCATAGAGGCTGCATTAATTGGGCAAAACATAGCACCAGGAATTAACCGTGAATTTGTATCGGATAGGTGGCCCAACATACCAAAAAGTGTTTGGAAAAAAGTTAGGGAGGAAGCACGGGATAATGTAAGAAAACTGAAACTAGACATCATAGGTACAGATATTGATGGTCCATCCATAAAGCTTGCAAGAATTAATGCCGCTAAATTTAATCTTGAACAGGATATACACTTTCAACAGCTACCTCTATCTGATTTCAGTAGCCAAAAAAAATATGGAAAAATCATTTCTAATCCTCCTTATGGAGAGCGTCTCGGGAACCTACCAGAAGTTGAAAAGCTATACAAGGAAATGGGGAAAGTATTCAGTAGGCTAGACACTTGGTCTTATTACATACTAACCTCTCATGAAAAGTTTGAAACATTATTCGGAAAGAAGGCCAGTAAAAAAAGAAAGCTTTATAATGGAAAAATTAAAGTTGATTATTATCAATACTTTGGACCAAGACCACCTAGAAAACAATCATAATTTAACCAACTGCAATAGAAACAGAGTTCGAGTTATACTCGAAACTCTGTTTTTTTGCATTATATTACATTTAAGCCTAGTTTAATCGAAAATATCCTGAAGGATTAGGGGGACATTATGGCTAATAATTTCCATATACTAACATTTATTAATCAAGGAGCAATAAATAATGTTTACTTTAAGCAATAATTATCACTCTTATTGTAGTTTTGGTGCTCATTTGTATTTTCAAAATGGTATCCCAGGCGTTAAATTTACTGTCTGGGCACCTAATGCTCGTGAAGTTAGGGTAGTAGGCGACTTTAATGGTTGGTATGGAAACAATCATGTTATGGAGACAGAATATGGAAGCGGAGTTTGGACGATATTTATTCCAGGCATTACTCATGGAGCTCTATATAAGTATGAAATTCATACTTATATGGGTGAAATACTGCTTAAATCAGATCCCTACGCTTTTTATTCTGAATACAGACCTAATACTGCTTCAAAAGTCTATTCTTTAGATGGGTACAAATGGAATGATCAGCAATGGAAGAATTATAATAGTCCGGGTTATAATAAGCCTATTTTAATATATGAAGTACATTTAGGTTCATGGAAAAGAAAAGAAAATGGTGATTTCTTAAACTATAGAGATTTTGCCAATGTATTGATTAATTATGTGTCGAATATGGGCTATACACATATAGAGCTGCTTCCTATTATGGAACACCCATATGATGCTTCCTGGGGATATCAAATTACTGGTTTTTATTCTATTACTAGTCGCTATGGAACTCCCCATGATTTCATGTATTTCATAGACATGTGTCATCAAAAGGGTATAGGAGTCATCCTTGATTGGGTACCTGGCCACTTTTGTAAGGATTATCATGGCTTAAGTAAATTTGATGGTTCTAATCTTTTTGAATCTGAATACTATGACAGAAGTGAAAATTATGGATGGGGAACATTAAATTTTGACTTTGCAAAAGCAGAAGTGAGAAGCTTTCTGATATCAAACGCTATTTTTTGGTTCGATGCATACCATATTGATGGTCTAAGAGTAGATGCAGTTGCTAACATGCTCTATCTAGATTATGGAAAAAATCCAGGAGAGTGGACTCCAAATATCTATGGTGGTCATGAAAATCTAGAAGCAATTGACTTTATGAAAAGGCTAAATGAATGTGTATTTGAAAAATTTCCATATGCATTAATGATTGCAGAGGAATCAACAGCCATGCCTCTAATCACAAAACCGACCTATGTAGGTGGCTTAGGTTATAACTATAAATGGAATATGGGTTGGATGAATGATGTACTTAGGTATATTGAAACTGATCCCATACACAGAAAATGGGAACATAATCTGCTTACTTTTTCATTTATGTATGCTTTTTCAGAAAACTTTTTACTTCCTTTATCACATGATGAAGTAGTACATGGTAAACAATCACTTCTAAATAAAATGCCCGGGGATTACTGGCATAAATTTGCAGGGCTAAGGATCCTTCTTGGTTACATGATGGCACACCCTGGCAAAAAGCTTTTATTTATGGGAATTGAACTTGGTCAATTCAATGAGTGGAATGAAAATAACGAATTAGATTGGCACTTACTAAATTTTGAAATGCATAATAAATTGCATTTATATGTGAAAGAGTTAAACAATTTCTACCTTCAAAATCGTTCTCTATGGGAATTGGACCATGAAATTCGCGGATTTGAATGGATTGACGCAAATGATTATCAGCAAAGTGTAATTACATTTTTGCGTTACGCCAAAAACCGCGATGATTATTTAATTATTGTATGTAATTTTACACCGATTCAGAGACATAACTATAGGATTGGTATATTTGAACAAGGCAATTATGAGGTAGTTTTTAGTAGTAATTATCTTGAATATGGGGGTACAGGTGTTACAGAAATGTGTTATAAATCTAACAATATACCTTGGCATAATAGAGAATATTCCATAGAAATCATACTGGCACCATTATCCACATTATTTATCCGTAAAACACAATCAAGGGGGAGTGATAAATGCAACAACAAAGAGAATGTGTAGCCATGATTTTAGCTGGTGGCCAAGGTAGCCGTCTAGGAACTCTAACTAAAAAGATTGCTAAACCTGCCCTTTCATTTGGAGGAAAATATAGAATTATTGATTTTACTTTAAGTAATTGCTCTAACTCAGGGGTTACTAGTGTAGGAGTTCTAACTCAATACCAACCATTAATTCTAAATACTTACATTGGTATCGGTTCACCATGGGATTTAGATAGAAGAAATGATGGTGTACGTCTTTTACCACCTTATGTTAAAGATGAAGGCAGGGAATGGTACAAAGGTACTGCAAATGCCATTTATCAAAATATTGATTTTATTGATATGTTCGACCCTGACTATGTACTTATATTATCTGGTGACCATATTTATAAAATGGACTATTCATTAATGCTAGAATTTCACAAGATAAAAAATGCTGAGGCAACTATTGCTGTACTTAAAGTACCTTTAGAAGATGCCCCTCGATTTGGAATTATGAATACTGATGAATCTGGTAAAATAGTTGAATTTGAAGAAAAACCAAAAGCTCCCAAGAATGATTTGGCTTCGATGGGAATTTATATCTTCAATTGGGATTTGTTAAAAAGCTTTTTAGAAAGTGATGATAAGGACAAAATCTCAAGTCATGATTTTGGAAAGAATATTATTCCAAAGATGCTAAAAGGTTGTCACAAAATGTTTGCCTATCCCTTTGTAGATTATTGGAAGGACGTAGGGACAATAGATAGTTTATGGGAAGCTAATATGGATTTATTATCTAAACAACCTCTTCTTGATTTATATACTAGGCACTGGAAAATATACTCGGCCAACTTTGCTTTACCTCCACATTACGTTGGGCCAAAGGCTAGCATTAACCAATCTCTTATCAATGAAGGATGTTTAATTTATGGGGAAGTCAATCATTCAGTAATTTCCACAGGAGTGGTTATAGGAGAAAACTCCTTGGTAAAAGACTCAATAATAATGCCTAATGTGAGAATAGGCAAAAATGTATTAATTGAAAGGGCTATTATCGGTGAAGATACCTTGATTTATGATAATACCTCTATCAAGTGGATGAGTGGTACAACTAGTGGGAATTACCCTATAGAATATGATAGTTCTGGTATAACAGTTGTGGGAGAAAAAGCATATATATCTAGCCAAGATTGTATAAAAAAGGTTGAGTAATAGTTTTTTATGTGAGGTGAGCACGTATGAAAGATGTTATGGGCATAATTACAATTCCAGATAATTTGGAATCCCTGCATGATATAACAAATGATAGAGTTGTTGCAGCAGTACCATATGGGGGGCGTTATCGCCTAATCGATTTTATATTATCTAACATGGTTAACTCTGGTATACAGAATGTTGGAATATTCATTGGTCATAAATCACGATCTTTAATGGATCATTTAAGATCAGGAAAGGATTGGGATTTGCATAGAAAAAGAAATGGTTTGTTTATTCTGCCGACAGATTACAGAAATCATGCTGGTAACCCTAGTGGAGACTTAGAGTACTTCTATAAACATTTAGATTATTTTCATGGAAGTACTGAAAAATACGTTCTTATAGCAGGCAGTAATGCAGTTTGTAATACTACTTTTGATAAGGCATTTAAATTTCATATTAATAATCATGCAGACATTACAATGCTATATTCTGACTACCCTCAACCAATATCTGTCCACAAAACTATCTTAGAAACTGATTCTAATAATCGAGTAATTGATTTAAAAGTAAATCCCGCTAGAAAAACTAGTAAAAAATTATCAATGGAAATGTATATTATGAAAAAAGAGTTGCTAATTGATATAACCGATACTTGTATATCAAAGGGTAAGTATGACTTAACAAAACATGGAATTATTAATAACTTAAAAACCCTAAATGTTTATGCTTATCACTATCCAGGTTACTTTGGAAAAATATCTTCTCTAGCTTGTTATTACAAACATAATCTTGATTTGTTAAAACCAGAAATATGGAAGGAGTTGTTCTTTAATTCAGGACCAATTTATACAAAGGTGAAAAATGAACCTCCTACCAAATACTACGAAACCTCCACAGTAGAAAACTCTCTTATTGCTAGTGGCTGCATTATTGAAGGAATAGTTAAGAATAGTATTTTATTCAGGGGTGTAACGGTAGCAGAAGGTTCGACAATCAAAAACTGTATAATATTGCCTAGAACCGAGATTAGAAACGGAGTTTATATAGAAAATATAATCCTTGATAAAAATGTCTGTATATCCGCTGATAAAACACTTATTGGCGATGAGAAGCACCCTATATATATAGGTAAAGGAAGTATTGTTTAGTTTCTAAGGAGGATTCATATGAGAATTTTATTTGCTGCTGCAGAAGCGGCCCCATTTATAAAAACTGGAGGGCTAGGAGATGTCATTGGTTCGTTACCTAAGGAATTGAAGAACTTAGGGTTGGATGTAAGAGTTATACTACCTAAATATAAAAATATACCTGAAATCTACAAACAATCAACGACATTAATTAAGAGATTTTCTATTCCTATGGGAACCACAAATCAGTTTTGTGGTGTTGAATTAATAGAGATTAATGCACTTAAAATATATTTTATTGACAATGAAATTTATTTTAATAGATCAGATTTATATGGTTACTGTGATGATGGTGAAAGATTTGGTTTTTTTTGTAAAGCTGTTTTAGAGTGCTTAATCTACTTGGATTTTCAGCCTGATGTTATTCATTGCCACGATTGGCACACAGCTATGATAAGCGTTTTATTAAAAACTCAATATAGATATCATCCTTTTTATAAAAATATTAAAAGCATTTTTACTATACATAACTTACAATATCAAGGAATTTTTTCAAAAGACATTCTAAGTCTTCTTGGTCTCAAGAATGATCTTTTTACAATTGACGGGTTGGAATTTTATAATCAAGTTAATTTTATCAAGGGGGGAATAGCTTTTTCAGATTTAATAACAACTGTCAGCAAGACATATGCTTCTGAAATCCAAACACCTCAATATGGCGAAAAGTTAGAAGGCTTACTCCTCAAGAGAAAATCATTTCTATTTGGTATTGTTAACGGGATTGATTATGAAGTGTTTAATCCGAAAACTGACTGTCATATTTTTCAGCATTATAACGAAATGACTTTAAGAATTAAAGGTGTAAATAAAACCCGTCTTCAAAAACACTTATCACTTAAAGAATCAGGTATGCCATTAATTGCAATTGTATCTAGGTTAGTCAAGCAAAAAGGTCTTGATTTAGTAGAGGAAATTTTAGATGAATTATTGGAAGAAGAAGTTCAACTGGTAGTACTAGGTACCGGGGAAGAAAAGTATGAAAACCTTTTTAAATTAGTGGTAAAAAAGTATCCTAGCAAAATATCTGCTAATATACTTTTTGATACAAAACTAGCAAATAGAATATATGCTGGCTCAGACTTCTTTTTGATGCCTTCACTTTTCGAGCCATGTGGTTTGGGACAATTAATTGCCCTTCGTTATGGTACCATACCTATTGTAAGAAATACTGGCGGTCTTAAGGATACTATACGTTCCTTTAATGAAATTTCTGGAAAAGGTAATGGATTTACCTTTGATAAATACTCAGGTTCTGATTTGTTATTCACCATTAAAAAAGCTATGCATATATTTAATAACAAACCTGTATTTGAAAATATGATAAAGCAGGCAATGCTGGAAGATTTTAGTTGGAATAGGTCAGCCCTTGATTACAATAAATTATACGAAAATCTTAGTGCATAGGGGGAATTTATTAAGAATGTTTTCCGACAAAGAAAAATTCAAAGAAGCCTTTTTAAAAAAGCTTACCACTCATCGCAGTACGAACATTGAAGAAGCTACTCCCATCGATACATATATAACATTTGGCAAGCTTGTGATGGAGTATATAAGTGAACTATGGCTCATTACCAATACTAAGTATAGGAAAGATTGCAAGAAACAGGTTTATTATTTTTCCATGGAATTCTTACTAGGTAAGCTAATGCCAACAGCGTTATTAAATCTTGGAATTAGAGATGTCTGCAAAGAAGGCCTTAAAGAATTAGGTTTGGAGTTAGAGACAATAGAAGCCATGGAGGTAGATGCTGGTTTAGGTAATGGTGGTTTAGGCAGGCTTGCAGCTTGCTTTTTAGATTCTATAGCATCACTAAACATTCCTGGCCATGGATGTGGCATTAGGTATAAGTATGGTCATTTTGAGCAAAAAATCATTAATGGTTATCAAGTAGAATTACCGGAAAATTGGTTAAGAGAAGAAAATATTTGGGAAATTAGAAAAGCTGATAAAACCTTTGAAGTACGCTTTGGTGGTTCAGTTAGAAGAGATTATATTGACGGAAAGCTAACATTTTACCATGAAAATTACGAACCAATTCTTGCTGTCCCCTATGATATGCCTATTGTAGGTTATAAAAATCAGATAGTTAATAATCTTCGCCTTTGGAGTGCCGAAAGTGCTGTTAAATATTTTGATTTCCCCTCTTTTAGCCATGGAGATTATCTAAAAGCATTAAAATATAAAGAATCAGCAGAAGCCATATCACAATTTTTGTATCCTGATGACAGCAATTGGGAAGGACGGATTTTGAGACTAAAACAGGAATACTTTCTTGTCTCCGCTGGCCTCCAGAGTATTATCTGTAACTTTAAGAAAAAAGGAATTCCACTTTCTGATTTGCATCACCTAGTAAAGATACATATTAATGATACACATCCTGCTTTGGCAATTCCCGAGCTAATAAGAATATTAATTGATGAAGAGGGCATGTGTTGGGATGAGGCCTGGCATATTACTACAGAGACTATCTCATATACAAATCATACAACACTATCAGAAGCTTTAGAAAAATGGCCATTGGAAATCTTTAAACCTCTTTTACCGAGAATTTATTTGATAGTACAAGAAGTTGACAAAAGATTTTCTAATGAGTTACAGAATAAATATATTCATAACCCTGGTAAAATAACGGAAATGGCTATTATTTCAGATGGGTATGTTAAAATGGCCCACCTAGCTATAGTTGGTAGTCATAGTGTAAATGGTGTCGCTAAAGTCCATACAGATATCCTTAAAAAAAATGAGCTAAAGAACTTCTACGAATATTACCCATATAAATTTAATAATAAAACCAATGGAATAACACATAGACGGTGGTTAATGAAGACGAA
Organism: Desulfitibacter sp. BRH_c19; assembly: GCA_001515945.1. Classification (NCBI taxonomy): domain Bacteria; kingdom Bacillati; phylum Bacillota; class Clostridia; order Neomoorellales; family Desulfitibacteraceae; genus Desulfitibacter; species Desulfitibacter sp. BRH_c19. The sequence goes on along the minus strand of LOER01000032.1, from coordinate 5,369 downwards.
CCCTCCTTTAAGTGACCTTATTTCAGACTGCATTGGAACAACTTGGATTACTAAACCTCAAGAATTAATAAATCTATTGGATTTTGTAAATGATACTTCCTTTCAAGAAAAATTACATCAAATTAAAGCCTATAATAAAAATATATTGGCAGAAGCTATTAAAAATAAATATTTTATCAACCTTGATTGTACTTCAATTTTTGATGTGCAAATTAAAAGACTCCATGCTTATAAAAGACAGCTATTAAATGCTCTTCATATTATGCATTTATATAATCTTCTAAAAGAGAACCCAAATTTAGATCTTGTTCCAAGAACATTCATCTTTGGTGGAAAGGCAGCTCCAGGCTATCATTACGCCAAGCAAATAATTAAGTTGATAAATTCTATAGCAGAAAAAGTAAATAATGACAAAGATATTAAGGATAAGATTAAGGTTGTTTTTATTGAAAACTATAGTGTATCCTTGGCAGAAATAATTATTCCTGGCACAGATCTTAGTGAACAGATTTCTACTGCTAGCAAGGAAGCATCTGGAACAGGAAATATGAAATTTATGATGAATGGTGCTATAACATTAGCTACCCTAGATGGTGCAAATATTGAAATCAGAGATAGCGTTGGAATAGATAATATTATTACTTTTGGTCTTACTGATAGAGAGGTTTTTACATTTTATCATCATGGGGGTTATAATTCCTGGGAGGTTTATAATAGTGATGAACGGGTAAAGACTATAATTGATCAGCTTGTTAATAATTTTTTACCTGCCCCTACTGGGGATTTTGTAAATATTTATAATTCTCTTTTGCATCACAATGATGAGTATTTTGTTTTAAAGGATTTCTCATCCTATGTAAATGCTCAGCAAAAAGCAAGTAAACTCTATGAAAATAAGAGCAGGTGGTTGAAAATGTCAGGGATTAATGTAGCTCACTCAGGAGTGTTCTCAAGTGATAGAACCATATCAGAATATGCAAAGGAGATTTGGAAAATCTAACTGTATGACATTAGTTCTGAAGTTGAATTCAGAAGAATACCGGCAATTCGGACAGATTATTCTACTAACATTACCAAAATAGGGAGTTGAAACTAAATGGTCTTGTTGTTTCATAATTCTCATAATGAGTATTATAGACATCCATTCGGTGCAGTACCTTGTAATAAGAAGATTACTATAAAGCTGAAAATACAGTCTGAAAAAATTCCAAATCATGTAGAAGTCCTAGTATCTATAAACGATAAACAGCACCATTATCCGATGATATTAAAAGAAGATAATCATAATCAATATATCTATGAAGGAGAAGTTATTACTTCTTCTTTTCCATGTTTAATGTGGTATTACTTTCACGTAATGATTGATGGTAAATCTCTTTATTACGGTAATAACAATAAGATGCTTGGGGGAATAGGGGAAGTAAGGTATCAAATTCCTAGTTCTTATCAAGTTACAGTACATGAAAATAATTTATCAACTCCGCAGTGGTTAAAAGAAGCAGTAATGTATCAAATATTCGTAGATCGTTTTTTTAATGGAAATGATGATAAAAGTATCAACAATGTTAAAACTAATTCATTAATCCACTCTCATTGGGAAAATTCTCCATTCTATATTAGAGACATTGAACAGGGGAATGTGGTTCGTTGGGATTTTTTTGGAGGAAATCTTCTTGGAATAATCAGGAAGTTGCCCTATCTTAAGGAACTTGGAATTAATCTCATCTATTTAAACCCAATTTTTGAATCCTCAAGTAACCATAAGTATGATACTGCTGATTACAAAAAGGTTGACTCAATGTTTGGGAGTAATGAGTTGTTTAGAGAGCTATGCACTACAGCAAAAAAATATGGAATATCTATTATACTTGATGGAGTCTTTAGTCATACTGGTAGTGATAGTATATATTTTAATAAAGATGGTAACTATCCTAGCTTAGGAGCATACCAATCCAAGGCTTCACCTTATATTAATTGGTATCGCTTTGAGGATTACCCTGATAAATATGACAGTTGGTGGGGTGTTGAAAGCTTACCTAATGTCAATGAATTAGAACCCTCATATCAGGATTTTATTATCCACGATCATGATAGTGTGTGTAAATACTGGATAAGACTAGGTGCAAAGGGTTGGCGTCTAGATGTAGTTGATGAACTGCCAGATGAATTTTTAAAGATGCTTAGAAGCGCTGTAAAAGGAATAGATTCTGAAGCAGTATTAATTGGTGAGGTTTGGGAGGATGCCTCTAATAAACTTAGCTATGGGCAAAAACGCGAGTATTTATTCGGTAACGAATTAGACTCGGTTACAAACTACCCTTTTCGAAAAACTCTCCTTGATTTTGTCCTTGGAAGTATTAATGCTTCTGAAGTCCATAGCAGGTTAATGAGTCTTTTCGAAAACTATCCACTTCACCATTTCTACTCAACTATGAATCTAATAGGTAGTCATGATGTGGCAAGAACCCTAACATTAGTAGGTGAAATGCCTTCTGAAGAGAACTTATCTTTAGAAAATAGATATAAGCTAGAACTGTCACCTGACCAAAGAAACCTAGCAATAGCACGTATGAAAATGTTATCTCTATTTCAGATGACCTTTCCTGGAATGCCTTGCATATATTATGGTGATGAAGTAGGTCTAGAAGGCTATGGTGACCCATTATCCAGAAAAACTTACCCTTGGGGTAATGAAAACAAGGATTTACTAGACTGGTATAAAAACATAATTTCAATTAGACATGAATATGATGCTTTAAAAACTGGAAAGTGGTTATCCTTAATAAAGGATGGCGATTTATATGGATATCTGAGGGTTATTGATAAAGGAATTGATGTCTTCAATCAAGCTAAAAAGAATAATTCTCTCCTTGTTATTTTTAATAGAAGTAAATATACTAGTCATTCCATAAACATAGATTTGAGTACTATACCACATAACAAAACAATTATTGATTTGATAGCTTCCAACAGTTCGAATAAAACTATAGAAGTCCAAAGGGAAAGTATTAGATTAAAAATAATGCCCTTAGAAGGCAAGGTTCTATTGTTAAGCTAAGATTTCAGGAGGACATATGCCAAAATTAAGAGAAGGCGGTATTCTATTACATCCTACTAGCTTACCATCATCCTATGGGATAGGAGATTTAGGTAAAGAGTCTTACTTGTTTCTAGAGTTTCTAAAAAAATGCAGACTAAACATATGGCAAGTATTACCGCTAGGCCCTATTGGCTTCGGTAATTCACCATATCAATCCTATTCAGCATTTGCAGGCAACCCTCTCCTGATAAGTATTGACCTCTTAGCAGATGAAGGTCTACTTCCAAGAAATGTATTGGATGATTATCCATCAAATCTAAACATGGATAAGGTTGATTACTCTAGAGTTACAAAACTTAAGGAGCAGCTATTTAGAATAGCATTCAAAGAGTTTAAAGAACTACCAAAACCAAGAGATTACTTTATCTTTTTGTCAGAGAATAGATTTTGGTTAAATGATTATGCTCTTTTTATGGCAGTTAAAAACTATTTTAATGGAGCTGTATGGAATAAATGGGAAAAATCAATAGCTTTTAGGGAACAAAAGGGTATAGATTATTATAGTAAGTTATTAATGGAAGAGATAAACTATCATATATTTATGCAATATATGTTTTTCTCGCAGTGGAACTTATTAAAAAACTATGCCAACACATTAGGTATCAAGATATTTGGAGATTTACCAATTTTCGTATCATATGATAGTAGTGACGTATGGTCTAATTCCCAGTTCTTTGACTTGGATATTAATGGTAATCCACTCCATGTTGCAGGAGTGCCGCCTGATTATTTTAGTAAAACAGGTCAATACTGGGGAAATCCTTTATATAGATGGGATGTCATGAAGAAAGATAACTATGCCTGGTGGCAAAAAAGATTTGAAATCCTCCTGAAATGTGTAAATATAATTCGGATTGACCATTTCAGAGGCTTTGAGGCATATTGGCAAATTCCAGCTAATGAAAAAACAGCAGTAAATGGTAAATGGGTAAGTGGACCAGGAGAAGATTTTTTTTCAATAATTGAGAAACATCTAGACAAATTACCCGTTATTGCAGAAGACCTGGGCTTTATAACAAGCCAGGTACACAAACTTAGAAAACGATTTCATTATCCTGGAATGAAGATTTTGCATTTTGCATTTGAGGGTGGTGAAGCAGAAATAATTAAAGCTTTAGAAAACTATAATATGGCAATCTATACTGGTACACATGACAACGATACAACTGTTGGTTGGTATAAGCATAGCTTATTGACAAAACCTCTAGTACTGAAATATTTAAAAGAATACTTCAGTATTAATTCAAGCACTAATGAAGTAGATATATGTTGGAAACTAATTGAGTTAGCTTTCATGTCGAAAGCAAAGTATATTATTATTCCTTTGCAGGATGCTTTATCATTAGACAGTACTGCACGTATGAATTTTCCTGGAACAGTAGGCGATAACTGGACATGGAGATTTAGAAAAGGTGAACTTAATGATATTATAATAAATAAATTAGCTAACTTATCTGAACAATATATTTCACAAAATAAATAACTTAATTTCACCATATCTTACTTCAATTTTCATTAAGAATAATGTACAATGTATCAGAAGAGTTATTTTAAGTAGGTGAGTAACCTGTACAATAAACTTATAAATTTTTGTGATTATTGCTTTGAACACAAAGAGCTGATCCTGTTACAAATTTTTAAAACAAATGACAAACTTTATCAAAGAGTTGAAGCTTTGGATTATGAATATGAGAATGATTACATTATCTTTAAAGCAGATAATCAAGAAGAATTCCTAATAATGCTAGATACAACTACCACTTATATTCGATTAAAACCTAACATTTCTAGTGAGCATATAGAATTCCCGCGTGAAAAAGAATGGGGTAAAAAAATTATTTTCGAAATAATTGACAAAATACATGGTCATGATATAATCTTTTCTATCGGTGTAGAAAATGAAGGTTTTTTACAAGACTATATAAGAGAATATATAGCTTAGAGATTAAAGTATTGTAAAAATATTATCAAAAATAATTATCTAAATCTATTGACTTAAGGGTATATACTTGTTATAATAAATCTTGTCGTTGTTGTCGGGGCGTAGCGCAGTTTGGTAGCGCACATGGTTTGGGACCATGGGGTCGAAGGTTCAAATCCTTTCGCCCCGACCATTTTAATAAGGCCCGTTGGTCAAGCGGTTAAGACACCGCCCTTTCACGGCGGTAACAGGGGTTCAAGTCCCCTACGGGTCACCATTTATGTTAATGAGGGCGATTAGCTCAGTTGGGAGAGCGCCTGCCTTACAAGCAGGATGTCGGCGGTTCAA